>NZ_JBFTZW010000051.1:0-23031 GCF_056406555.1 Arthrobacter sp. P1_B4 | reverse complement strand
GGGTCTGGACGCCGCGGAGATCCGTGAACGGCGGGAAGACGGCGACCTCCACCCGGCTGTAGTCGTGCTTGGCGTCGGACAGGGTCCACGCGAGCTTCTGCAGGAGGGTGATGCCCTGGACGTGGTCCATGTTCATCTTCCAGTTGCCGGCGATGAAGGGCTTGCGGTCGAATTTACCGTTGGTTGACGTGGTCACGTGATCTCCAGGAGTTCTTGGTGTGTGGGAGCAGCCGGCAGGGCGCCCGGTTCCCTGCGGAGGGCGCCCTGCCGGCTCAAATGCCGGTGCTTTTAGCGGTCAGTGCTTCTAACGGTCCAGGACGCTCAGGCCGGGGAGTTCCTTGCCTTCAAGGTACTCCAGACTTGCGCCGCCGCCGGTGGAAATGTGGCCGAACGCCTCATCGGCGAAGCCGAGTGTCCGGACCGCTGCCGCCGAGTCGCCGCCGCCAACCACGGTGAACGCGTCCGTCTCGGTCAGGGCCTGGGCGATGGCCCGGGTACCGCCGGCGAAGGCCGCGAATTCGAACACGCCCATGGGCCCGTTCCAGAACACCGTCCGGGCGCCCTTGATCCGTTCCGCGAACGCCGCTGCCGAGACCGGCCCGATGTCCAGCCCGATGCCCTGGGCTCCGAAGCTGCCCGACTCGATGGCGTCGGCGGCAACGGTCTCGTGCTCGGCGTCGGCGGCGAACTTGCCCGCCACCACAACATCGGTGGGCACGACGAACTCGGTACCGGCGTCGGCGGCGCGCTTCAGGTAGTCCTGGACGACCGGGATCTGGTCCTCTTCGAGCAGGCTGCCCGCGACCTTGTGACCCGCGGCGGCGAGGAAGGTGAACAGCATGCCGCCGCCCACCAGGATCGTGTCCGCCTTGCCCAGGAGGTTGTCGATCACAGCGAGCTTGTCGGAGACCTTGGAACCGCCGAGGACAACGACGTAGGGCCGCTGGGTGTCCGTGGTGAGCTTGCGCAACACCTCGACCTCCGTGCGGACAAGGTCGCCCTGGTAGGACGGCAGCCGCGTGGCGACGTCGTACACGCTGGCGTGCTTGCGGTGCACCGCACCGAAGGCATCATCGACGAAGGCGCCGTTGTCGCCGGTGAGGGCGACCAGCTCGTCCGCGAAGGCGCCGCGCTCGGCGTCGTCCTTGGAGGTCTCCCGCGCGTCGAAGCGCACGTTTTCCAGGACCAGCACTTCGCCGTCCTGCAGCGCCGCGGAGAGCTCCTTGGCCGACTCCCCGACGGTGTCGGCGGCAAGTGAGACCTTGAACCCGGCAAGCTCTGCCAGCCGTGCGGCTGCGGGCTTGAGGGAGTACTTCTCCTCCGGGGCGCCCTTGGGGCGGCCGAGGTGTGCTGTGACCAGCACGCGGGCACCGGCGTCCGTGAGCTTCGCCAGCACTGGCAGGGAGGCCTTGATGCGGCCGTCGTCAGTCACTGTAGAGCCGTCGAGCGGCACGTTCAGGTCACTTCTGACCAGAACGTACCGCCCGCGGACACCATCAGCGATCAGTTCGTTGAGGGTGTGAAATKTCATGAGTCTTACCCTAGCCCAGCTTGGACGCTACAAGCTCCGTGAGGTCCACGAGGCGGTTGGAGTAACCCCACTCGTTGTCATACCAGGACACAACCTTGACCTGGTCGCCGATCACCTTGGTCAGGCCGGAATCGAAGATGGACGATGCCGGGTCGCCGACGATGTCGGAGGAGACGATCGGCTCGTCGGTGTAGGTCAGCAGGCCCCTGAGCTCCTCGGTCTCCGATGCTGCCTTGAGGGCGGCGTTGACTTCGGCGACCGTGGTCTCGCGGGAAACCGTGACGGTCAGGTCCGTGGCGGAGCCGGTGGGAACGGGCACGCGGATGGCGTAGCCGTCGAGCTTGCCCTTGAGCTCCGGCAGGACCAGGCCGATTGCCTTGGCGGCACCGGTGGAGGTGGGCACCATGTTGATGGCGGCGGCGCGGGCGCGGCGGAGGTCCTTGTGCGGGCCGTCCTGCAGGTTCTGGTCGGCGGTGTAGGCGTGGATGGTGGTCATCAGGCCACGCTCGATGCCGAAGGCCTCGTTGATGACCTTGGCCAGCGGGCCGAGGCAGTTGGTGGTGCAGGAGGCGTTGGAGATGATGTGGTGCGTGGCGTTGTCGTACAGGCCGTCATTGACACCCATCACGATCGTGATGTCCTCATCCGACGCGGGGGCGGAGATCAGGACCTTCTTGGCGCCGGCGTCGATGTGCTTCTGCGCATCGGCGGCCTTCGTGAAGAAGCCGGTGGACTCGATGACGATGTCGACGCCGAGCTCGCCCCAGGGCAGCTTCGCGGGGTCACGTTCGGCGAGGACCTTGATGATGTTGCCGTCGACGACGATGTTGCCGTCCTTGACCTCGATGGTTTCGGCCAGGCGGCCGCCCACGGAGTCGTACTTGAAGAGGTGAGCGAGGGCTTCCGGGCTGGTGAGGTCGTTGACCGCAACGATCTCGAGGTCTGCGCCCTGTGCGAGGGCGGCGCGGAAGTAGTTGCGGCCGATACGGCCAAAGCCGTTGATGCCAATACGGGTCGTCACGTTTTCAGTCTCCTTGGTGCTCTTGCGAGCACGACTAGTTGAGAAGGCGTTCAAGCCAACTAACAGATCCCGCACGCCATTGGGCAGAGATAATTACCAGATCGGAGGGCGACCAGCCACATTGCTGAAGGCTAACCGCCTTCCGTGATCCATCTTACGTTTAACCGGGACTGCCCCCGCAAGTGCAGGGGCAGTCCGTCCACATTTCGGGCCGAAGGGCCCGTAATGTGAGGTTTGTTACAAACAGAAGTCGATTCCGTCACCCTGTGCAGGGTATAGGGACCTGCCTAGAGGGTGATGAGACCCGTCGCGTTCTTGCGCGCGGCGTCGAAGCGCTTGGCGACGTCGGCCCAGTTCACGATGTTCCAGAAGGCCTTGACGTAGTCAGCCTTGACGTTGACGTAGTCCAGGTAGAAGGCGTGCTCCCACATGTCCAGCATCAGCAGCGGGGTGGTGCCGAGTGCGACGTTGCCCTGCTGATCGTAGAGCTGCTCGATGACCAGGTTGCCGCCGATGGGCTCGTAGGCCAGGAAGCCCCAGCCGGAGCCCTGCAGGCCCAATGCCGCGGCGCTGAACTGCGCACGGAACGCGTCGAACGAGCCGAAGGCGTCGTCAATGGCCGCCGCGAGCTCGCCCTCGGGCTTGTCGCCACCGTCCGGTGAGAGGTTCTTCCAGAAGACGGAGTGGTTGATGTGCCCGCCGGTGTGGAACGCGAGGTCCTTGGAGAGGCGGTTGATGTTGGCGAAGTCGCCCTTTTCGCGCGCCTCGGCCAGCTGGGCCAGAGCGTTGTTGGCGCCGGCCACATAGGCGGCGTGGTGCTTGCTGTGGTGCAGCTCCATGATCCTCGCGGAGATGTGCGGCTCCAGCGCTGCGTAGTCATAGTCGAGCTCGGGCAGTACGTACTCGGTCACAAATTCCTCCAATGTCGTGGACGGGTTGTCCGGTTCGGTAACTCTTTCGATCGTGCATCCGGATGCGGGGCATCCGGAAAATTGCGGTGGGTCCAACCGCGACAACCAGCCGCGGCTCCCGGATATTTCATTCCCCGGGATATTCCTGCTGTTGATTCTAGGGGCGGGCTAGTCGTCGAGCATTTCCGGCGTCACATTGGCTTCCGTGCCCGGGATGCCGAGGTCCTGGGCCCGTTTGTCCGCCATGGCCAGCAGCCGGCGGATCCGGCCGGCGATGGCGTCCTTGGTCATGACGGGGTCGGCGAGCCGGCCCAGCTCGTCCAGGCTGGCCTGTTTGTGCGCGACCCGGAGCTCACCGGCATACTTCAGGTGGTCCGGGACGTCGTCGCCCAGGATTTCCAGGGCGCGGTCCACCCGGGCACCGGCGGCCACGGCGGCCTGCGCGGAACGGCGCAGGTTCGCGTCATCGAAGTTGGCGAGCCGGTTGGCCGTGGCGCGGACTTCCTTGCGCATGCGGCGTTCTTCCCAGACCATCAGCGCGTCGTGGGCACCCATGCGCGTCAGCAGCGCGGCGATCGTGTCGCCGTCGCGGATCACCACGCGGTCCACTCCCCTGACCTCGCGGGCCTTGGCCTGAATACCCAGGCGGCGGGCGGCGCCGACGAGGGCCAGGGCCGATTCGGGGCCGGGGCAGGTGACTTCCATGGCCGAGGAGCGGCCGGGCTCGGTGAGCGAGCCGTGGACCAGGAACGCACCGCGCCAGACAGCTTCGGCGTCCGCGGCGGAGCCGTTCACCACTACCGACGGAAGGCCGCGCACGGGCCGCCCCCGCGCGTCCAGGAGTCCGGTCTGGCGGGCGAGGGCCTCACCGTCGCGCACCACCCGCACCACGTAGCGGCTGCCGCGGCGCAGGCCGCCGCCGGAGACGACGATGATCTCGCTCTGGTGGCCGTACACCTCGGCGATGGCGGCGCGCAGCCGCCGGGCGGTCGATGCGAGGTCGACTTCGGCCTCGATCACAATCCGGCCCGAGATGATGTGCAGCCCGCCGGCGAAGCGGAGCATCGCCGATACCTCGGCCTTGCGGACTGAGGACTTCTTGATATCCAGACGGGAAAGTTCTTCCTTGACTGATGCTGTCAGTGCCATGGCACCTTTCCTAACTATTCCCGAAAATATCGTGATACGCCGTCGCCAGCCGCAACGGATCGTGGACCGGACGGCGACCAGACGCCCCCACTTTACCCAAGACCACCTCGGCACCGAGCATTCCTGCCGCCGCCTCGAAGTCGGGCAGGTTCTGCACCGACGCCGGGTCGGCCAGGATGACGTCGATCGTGAACTCCGGCGCGTATTCGCGCAGCACCCGGAGGTGGTCGGCGGCGGACATGCCGGCCGTCTCCTTGGTATCTGTGGCCAGGTTCATGGTCAGGCACCGGCGGGCAGCCGTGTTGGCGAGGGCCTCGCGCATTTCGGGCAGCAACAGGTGCGGCAGCACGGACGTGTACCAGGAGCCCGGCCCGAGGATCACCCAGTCGGCCAGCTCGATCGCCGTCAGTGCCTCGGTGCAGGCCGGAGCGTTCTCAGGCAAGAGCCGGACGTGCTCCAGGGACCCTGCCACCGCGCACTTGGCCTGGCCGGTGAGGGTCTGCAGTGCCGTGGCGCCGTCCGGGGCGGTGACCCGGACCTGGCCCTCGATGGTCAGCGGGACGCTGGACATCGGCAGGACTTCGCCGCGCGCGCCGAGCAGGGCGCCGGCCCACTTCAGGCCTGCGACGGTGTCGCCCAGGAGCTCCCAGAGCGTGACGATCAGGAGGTTGCCCATCGCGTGCTCATCGAGGGAGCCGCCGCGGCCTTTGCCGGGGGCGAAGCGGTGCTGCATGACGTCGCGCCACGTGCGGCCCCAGTCGGTGTCGTCGCACAGCGCGGACAGGGCCATCCGGAGATCACCGGGCGGCAGGACGCCGTACTCTTCGCGGAGCCGGCCGGAGGATCCGCCGTCGTCCGCGACCGTGACGACCGCGGTGAGTTCGGAGGTCAGCAGGCGCAGGGCCGACAGCGAGGCGGAGAGGCCGTGGCCGCCGCCGAGCGCGACGACGGACGGGCCTTTGTCCTGCTGGCTGGCGAAGGCCGCGCTGGCGGGCGGGACAAGGGGCAGCGGGCCGGTCAGCAGCGCCATTACTCGCGGCCCAGGTCCCGGTGCGTCGTGGTCACCGTGACGCGCGGATACTGCGCCAGCCTCCGGGAGAGCTCGACGGCGACCGCCACGGAGCGGTGCTTGCCGCCGGTGCAGCCCACGGCGATGGTGGCGTAGTGCTTGTTCTCCCGCCGGTACCCGTCCAGGACAGGTTCAAGGGCCAGGACGTAGCGTTCCACGAAGTCGCTGACGCCCTGGGCCTCCAGCACGTAGTCGCTGACGTCCTTGTCCAGTCCGGTGTGCGGGCGCAACTGCGGCACCCAGTGCGGGTTGGGGATGAAGCGGGCATCGGCCACGAAGTTGGCGTCCACCGGCAGCCCGTACTTAAAGCCAAAGCTCATGACGTTCAGCCGCAGCGCCACCGGCCCGGTCTCGCTGAAGAGCTCGGTGATGGCGGTGGCGAGGCCATGGACGTTGAGGGAGGACGTGTCCAGGACGATGTCGGCGGTGTCCTTCAATTCACGGACCAGCTCGCGCTCGGCGGCGATGCCGTCCAGGATCCGGCCGCCGCCCTGGAGCGGGTGGGGCCTGCGGCCCTGCTCAAAGCGGCGCACCAGGACGTCGTCGTTGGCGTCGAGGAACAGCACGCGGAAGCTCACGCCGGTGGCTTCCAGGGCGCGGAGCGCCGCGCGCATGTCGACGAACAGTTCCTTGCTCCGGACGTCCATCACGACGGCGAGCTTGGACATGGAGTGCGGCGTCCGGGACACCAGTTCGGCGAGCGTGCCGAGCATCTGCGGCGGCAGGTTTTCCACGACATACCAGCCATGGTCCTCGAGGGCGTCCGAGGCGGTGCTGCGGCCGGCTCCCGACATTCCGGTCACCACGAGCAGTTCAGCCTCGACGGGTTTGACGRGTGTCATGCCGTCCGCATCCGTCTCGGATCCTGCCGTCGACTCTGCCATCAGTGAAGCCCCATCTCTGCCTGTGCGATTTGCTGTTTGTCAGGTTTGCGCGCCGGCCGCGGTGATGCCGCTGCCGTGCCGTACCCAAGTCTTTACCCTAGCTAAGTTTGGCGGCACTAGCTAAGCGTCGAGGATTTCGCCGGTGGTCATGTTGACGGCAGGAACCGGGGCGGCTTCCTCGACGCCGCCGCCAGCGAAGTGCCGGACGATCGCGGCGGCGAGGGAGGGGCCAATCCCCTTGGTGCCGGTGAGTTCGTCCTGCGTCGCGGCTTTGATCCCCTTGACGGAGCCAAACTCCGCCAGGAGGGCCTTGCGCTTGGATTCGCCCAGCCCGGGCACGCTGTCCAGGGCGGAGGCCGTCATGGCCTTGCCGCGCTTTTGCCGGTGGAAGGTGATGGCGAAGCGGTGGGCCTCATCGCGGATCCGCTGCAGCAGATACAGGCCGGCCGAGGCGCGTGGCAGGATCACCGGGAAATCGCTGTCCGGCAGCCACACCTCTTCGAGCCGTTTGGCCAGGCCGACCACATACACGTCCTCGATGCCGAGCTCTTCCAGCGCCCTTGCGGCGGCATTGACCTGCGGTTTGCCGCCGTCGACGACGACGAGGTTGGGCGGGTAGGCGAATTTGCTCCGCGGTGTTGGCGTCGTGGAGTCCGCGACCGCCGCGGCGGTTGCCGCGTCCAGGGCGGCCTGGTGCGCCGGTTTGGCCGCGGCCGCCGCCTGCTCGTCTTTTTCTTGAAGATAGTGCCGGAACCGCCGGGTCAGCACATCATGCATGGCCGCCGTGTCGTCGGTGGCCGCGGCCCCGGTCACGGCGAACTTCCGGTAGTCGGACTTTTTCGGCAGGCCGTCCTCGACCACCACCATGGAGCCGACCACGTTGGTGCCCTGGACGTGTGAGATGTCGAAGCACTCGATCCGGAGCAGCGCCACGGGAAGCTCGAGCGCTTCCTGGATTTCCTGCAGGGCCTGGGAGCGCATGGTGAGGTCGCCGGCGCGCCGGGACTTGTGAAGTTTGAGGGCGTGCTCGGCGTTTTCACGGACCGTGGACAGGAGTGCGGCCTTGTCTCCGCGCTGGGGCACGCGGATGTCCACCCGGGCCCCGCGCAGGCCGCTGAGCCATTGCGCGAGCTCCGGGGCGTTGCTGGGCTCGGCAGGCACCAGCACTTCCCGGGGCAACCTGCCCTGGAGCCCGGCTTCCTCGCCGTAGACCTGCTGGAGCAGGTGTTCGACCAGTTCCGGGGTGGTGGAGTCCTCGACTTTTTCCACCACCCAGCCGCGTTGGCCACGGATCCGTCCGCCCCGGACGTGGAAGACCTGCACGGCGGCCTCGAGCTCGTCTTCGTGCAGGGCGAAGACGTCGGCGTCCGTGCCCTCGGCCAGGACGACGGCGTTACGTTCGAAGACCTTCTTCAGCGCCACGATGTCGTCCCGCAGCCGGGCCGCGCGTTCGTAGTCGAGCTCGGCGACTGCCGCGGCCATCTCCCGTTCCAGCCGGTTGACGAAGGGCTTGGCTTCGCCGCCCATGAACGTGCAGAAATCCTCGGCCAGGGCGCGGTGGTCGGCGGCGGAGATCCGGCCGACGCACGGCGCGGAACATTTGTCGATGTAGCCGAGCAGGCAGGGCCGGCCGCTGGCTTCGGCGCGCTTCAGCACCCCGGCGCTGCAGCTGCGGACCGGGAACACGCGCAGCAGGGTGTCCATGGTGTCCCGGATCGCGCCGGCGGTGTACGGGCCGAAGTACCGGGTCCCCTTGCGCCGGTCGCCGCGCAGCACCTGGACGCGCGGGTACTTCTCCCCCATCGTCACGGCGAGGTACGGGTAGCTTTTGTCGTCCCTGAACATCACGTTGAAGCGGGGCGTGAATTCCTTGATCCAGGTGTATTCCAGCTGCAGCGACTCGAGTTCGCTGCCCACCACGGTCCATTCGACGCTGCTGGCCGTGTGGACCATCGCATAGGTTTTGGGCATGAGTCCGGCGGGATTGGCGAAATAGGTGTTCAGCCGGGCACGGAGGTTCTTGGCCTTGCCGACGTAGATGACCCGGCCGTGCGGATCGCGGAAGCGGTACACGCCCGGATTGGTCGGAATTTCACCCGTCTGGGGTCGGTAACTCGCTGGATCTGCCACACATCAAGTCTACTGAGCCGCCGGCGGTGCCGTTGCACGTGCACCGCAACATGCCCGGCGGAGGCGGGGAGCAGGAAGCTGCGCGCTATTCGGCTGACTTGCTCTGGTTGTAGCTGGTGGAGCGTTCCTGGCCGCTCAGGTCCGCGATTGCGTCCATGATGCGGTCCGTGACCTGGCGGCGGGCCGGCAGGGAATGGTCCGGTCCGGTTTTCTCGAAGTACAGCGGCTCGCCGACCTTCATGGTGAAGTGCTGCGGTTTGACGGACTTGCTGTCCGCGGGCTGCAGATGTTCGGTGCCGATCAGGCCCACCGGGATTACGGGCGCGCCGGTGGTCAGGGCCAGCCAGCCGACGCCGGTGCGGCCGCGGTACAGGATGCCGTCGCGGGAGCGGGTGCCTTCGGGATAGATGCCCACGCCCTTGCCGGAGTCGAGGATGTCCAGCAGCGTTTTCAGCGCCTGGACGCTCGCCGCCTGCTCGCCGCGTTCCACCGGGATGGAGCCCACAGCCTCGAAGAAGGACTTCATGGCCTTGCCTTTGATGCCGCCAGTGGTGAAGTACTCAGCCTTCGCGAAGAAGGCCACGGGCCGCGGCATGAGCGCCTGGACGATCACGCTGTCCAGGAACGAGAGGTGGTTCGGTGCCACGATGAACGGTCCGTCCTTGGGCACGTTTTCCAGGCCGATGACCGTGGGACGGCACGTGGTGGTTACCAGCCCCCGCGTGGTCCAGCGGATTGCGTCAAACATTGCCATCGGTGTGCACCTCGTTCAGGGCTGTGGTCCCCGGGCGTTCGGAGAGCCGGTTGATCGTCGCGTGAAGCGCCTCGGTGTTGTGCACGATCTCGACGGCACCGGCCGCGTGCAGTTCGCCGTCGGGCGCAAACCCCCAGCCTACGCCGATGCAGTCCAGTCCGTTCGCAGCGGCCCCGGCGACGTCCTGCGCCCGGTCCCCCACCATCACGGCCCGGCCGGCGGCCGCAGGGTCCGCGGCAGCGAGGTCCGAGAGCGCGGCGGCGACGATGCCGGCTTTGCCTTCGGGAACAGAGCCTGCGGGAACAGAGCCTGCGGGAACGGAGCCGTCGGGCACCGAGCCCGCTCCCGGGCTGGCGGCCTCGTCGGCGGCGGAGCCCCGGATGCTGTGGAAGAGTCCGGCGATGCCGTGGTGCGCCAGGACAGTGCGGGCAAGCCCTTCCGGCTTCTGGGTCGCGACGGCGATGGGCCGCCCCGCGGCGACGAAGTCCTCGAGGAGGCCGCGGATCCCCGGGTACAGCCTGCTCTGCGCTATTCCTGTGGATGCGTAGTGCGCGCGGTAGATGCGGATGGCGTCTTCCAGCTGTGCGGCCGGAACGCCGGCGATTTCCGTCAGGGAATGGCTGAGCTTGGGCCCAATCATGGCGTCCATCCGGGAATTGTCCGGAACCGGCAGGCCAAGCTCGATGAGGGCCGCGGCGATACCGTCGGTAATACCCCCGGCGGGATCGACAAGAGTGCCGTCAAGGTCGAAGATCACGGGCACTGTTGTATGCGTCACCGGCTTAGTTTCTCACGAGTGTGCTGTTGCCAGAAATTCGCATGCTCCTACGGGAATACATCGGGAATACATCACGCGATACATCAGCGGATACATCCGGTGAAAACCCTGCGGGGCGGGGACGCGCGCGGCGGAAGCTTACCTGCCCCGCCGCACGGTCCCTGGCGGCCGGTGTTCAGGCGAGGAGCTCGGCGAGGAACGCGGCCGTGTGGCTCTCGCTCGACTTGGCCACCTGCTCGGGGGTGCCGGAGGCGACCACACGGCCGCCACCGGACCCGCCGTCGGGGCCAAGGTCCACGATCCAGTCGGCGCTCTTGATGACGTCGAGGTTGTGTTCGATCGTGATCACCGTGTTGCCCTTCTCCACGAGGCCCTGGAGCACCATGAGGAGCTTGCGGATGTCCTCGAAGTGCAGGCCCGTGGTGGGCTCGTCCAGGACGTAGACGCTGCGGCCGTTGGAACGTTTCTGGAGCTCGGCTGCGAGCTTCACGCGCTGGGCCTCGCCGCCGGAGAGCGTGGTGGCGGGCTGGCCCAGCCGGACGTAGCCAAGGCCGACGTCGACGAGCGTGTTGAGGTGCCGTGCGATCGGCGAGAAGGCCGCGAAGAACTCGGCCCCTTCCTCGATGGGCATGTTCAGCACGTCCGCGATGGTCTTGCCCTTGTAGTGGACCTCCAGGGTTTCGCGGTTGTACCGGGCGCCGTGGCAGACCTCGCAGGGGACGTAGACGTCCGGCAGGAAGTTCATCTCGATCTTCAGGGTGCCGTCGCCGGAGCAGGCCTCGCAGCGGCCGCCCTTGACGTTGAAGGAGAACCGGCCCGGCAGGTAGCCGCGGACCTTGGCCTCGGTGGTTTCGGCGAAGAGCTTTCGGATGTTGTCGAACACGCCGGTGTACGTGGCCGGGTTCGAGCGCGGGGTGCGGCCGATGGGGCTCTGGTCGACGTGCACCACTTTGTCCAGGTGTTCGAGGCCCTGGACGGACTTGTGCCTGCCGGCCACCTGCTTGGCGCCGTTGAGCTTGTTGGCGAGGACCTTGTAGAGGATCTCGTTGACCAGGGTGGACTTGCCCGAGCCGCTGACGCCGGTGACGGCGGTGAAGAGGCCCAGCGGGAAACTGGCGTCGATGTTCAGGAGGTTGTTCTCCTTCGCCCCGACCACCTTGAGCTCGCGCTTCTTGTCGTATTTGCGCCGCTTCTTCGGGATCTCGATTTTCCGCCGGCCGGAGAGGTAATCGCCCGTGAGCGAATCCGTGTTTTCCAGCAGCTCCTGGTAGGACCCGGAATGGACCACCATGCCGCCGTGTTCGCCGGCGCCCGGTCCGATGTCCACCACCCAGTCGGCCTCGTGGATGGTGTCCTCGTCATGCTCCACGACGATCAGGGTGTTGCCGAGGTCCCGGAGCCGGGTGAGTGTCTCGATCAGGCGGCGGTTGTCCCGCTGGTGCAGGCCGATCGAGGGCTCGTCGAGGACGTACAGCACGCCCACGAGGCCGGAGCCGATCTGGGTGGCCAAACGGATGCGCTGGGCTTCGCCGCCGGACAGGGTGCCGGAGGGCCGCTCCAGGTTCAGGTACTCGAGTCCGACGTCGAGGAGGAAGGTCAGGCGGGCCTGGATTTCCTTGAGGACCTGGTGGGCGATCTGGGCCTCGCGGCCGGTGAGGACGAGGTTTTCGAGGAAGCCGGCGCATTCCCGCATGGGCAGCGCGGCGACCTCGGCGATTGACTTTCCGTTGATCAGCACCGAGAGCGACGCAGGGTTCAGCCGGGCACCGTTGCAGGCCGGGCACGGGACCTGGCGCATGTATTCCTCGTAGCGGTCGCGCGCATAGTCGGAATCGGTCTCGCCATGCTTGCGGTGGACGTACTGCACGACGCCCTCAAAGCCTGTGCTGTACTTGCGTTCACGGCCGAAGCGGTTGCGGTATTGCACCACCACCTTGTGGTCCTTGCCGTGCAGGACGGTCTGCCGGACGCCGGTGTCGAGCTTCTCCCACGCCGTCGTCATGGAGAAGCCGAGTTCCTCGGCCAGGCCGGCCAGCAGCCGGTTCCAGTACTCCGTGGTGGCGGTGCCCAGGGACCACGGCGCAATGGCCCCCTCGGAGAGCGAGAGCTCCGGGTTGGGGATGAGGAGTTCCTCGTCGACCTCCAGCTTGGTGCCGATGCCGCTGCACGCGCTGCAGGCGCCGAAAGGGTTGTTGAATGAGAAGGAACGGGGCTCGATCTCGTCGATCGCCAGGGGGTGCTCGTTGGGGCAGGCCAGGTGTTCTGAGAACGCCCTGATCCGCTCGGGATCGTCTGCTTCGAGGTCGACGAATTCGGCCAATATGCGGCCCTCCGCCAGTCCGAGGGCGGTTTCGACCGAGTCGGTCAGGCGCTGGCTGATGCCTTCCTTGACCACGAGGCGGTCCACCACGACTTCGATGGTGTGCTTGAACTGCTTGCCCAGCTTCGGCGGATCACTCAGGTGGACGAGCTCGCCGTCCACCCGGGCCCGCGAGTAGCCCTTGGCGGTGAGTTCCTTGAAGAGGTCCACGAATTCGCCCTTGCGGCCGCGGACGACGGGTGCCAGCACCTGGAAGCGGGTGCCGTCCGGGAGCTCGAGCAGCTGGTCGACGATCTGCTGCGGGGTCTGCTTGGTCACGGGCTCCCCGCAGACGGGGCAGTGCGGCCTGCCCACACGGGCCCAGAGCAGGCGCATGTAGTCGTAAATCTCGGTGATGGTTCCCACGGTCGAGCGCGGGTTCTTGGACGTGGACTTCTGGTCGATGGACACCGCCGGCGAGAGGCCTTCGATGAAGTCGACGTCGGGCTTGTCCACCTGGCCCAGGAACTGCCGGGCGTAGGCGGAGAGGGATTCGACGTAGCGGCGCTGGCCCTCGGCGAAGATGGTGTCGAACGCGAGGGAGGACTTTCCGGAGCCGGACAGGCCGGTGAAAACGATCATGGCATCACGCGGCAGGTCCAGGTCCACGTTGCGCAGGTTGTGCTCGCGGGCGCCCTTGACGACAAGGCGCGTCATGTCCGGACGCTTCAGGACGGGGCGGGACGGGGCCGCATCCCGGACTGCCAGCGGCTCGACGGCGGAATGGACTTCAACGGCTGGATCTTCAGCTACAGCTTTAGGCACGAATCTAATGCTAATCGAAAACTTCTTCGAAAAACTATTCCGCGCGGCACGGGCGGCGCCGGATGTGCTATTGGCGGTCGTAGGCGGCGGCCAGCAGCTGCACGGCCTCGGCGAAACTGGCGCCCTGGGCTTTGGCGGCCGCGGCGAACTCGGCGGCGGCGGCGGACAGCGAACTCCAGGCGGCATCGCGGGCACACACCACGGTCCCGTTGCGACCCTTCGTCACTACGACGCCGGCGGCCTCGAGTTCCTTGTAGGCCCGCGCCACGGTGTGTGGGGCGACGCCCAGTTCGCCGGCGAGGCTCCGCACGGCCGGAAGCCTGGTGCCCGGCGCGAGTGTGCCGTTGTCGGCGCGTTCGATCACGTAGAGCCGCAGCTGTTCGAAGAGCGGGACGGAGCTGGCCGGATTGGTCCGCCAGGATCCGGGAAAACGCTCCCCCGCGGCGTCCGCGGGGCTCACTGTTCGGCCTCCTGGACGGCCGGGACCTGTTCGCGGCCGGCGAACTGGGCGTCGTACAAATCCTTGTAGAGCCCCTGCCGGGCCACCAGCTGCTGGTGGGTGCCGTGTTCAACGATTCGTCCGTGGTCCATGACGAGAATTAGATCAGCGTCCCGGACCGTGGACAAACGGTGCGCGATCACGAAGCTTGTGTGACCGTGCCGCAGCCGCTCCATGGCATGCCGGATCTGCACCTCAGTGCGGCTGTCGACGGAGCTCGTCGCCTCATCCAGCACCATGATGCTGCGCCCGGCGAGCTGCGCCCGTGCGATCGAGACGAGCTGGCGCTGGCCCCGGCTCAGGGAGTCGCCGTCGTTGCCGAGCATCGTGGCGTAGCCGGCCGGTAGGGACCGGACAAACTGGTCCACGTGGCTGGCGCGGGCCGCCGCGACGATATCGGCTTCGGTGGCGCCGGGCCGGCCGTATTCGATGTTCTCCCGGATGCTGCCGGTAAACAGCCAGGCATCCTGCAGGACGATTCCGAAGGCGCGCCGCAGCTCGTCCCGCGGGATGGTGGCGATGTCCGTCGAGTCCACCAGGATCCGGCCGGAGTCGAGTTCGTAGAAGCGCATCAGAAGGTTGACCAGAGTGGTCTTGCCGGCACCGGTGTGTCCCACGATCGCCACGGTCTGTCCCGGGTCCACCGTGAAGGAGAGGTCCTTCACCACGGGGGTGCCGGGGCTGTAGCTGAAGCTGACGCGCTCGAACGTGACCCGGCCCGCCACTGCGCCGGGATCCAGCAGGTCGCCGGGCGTGCCCGGGGCAGGGGCTTTGCGTCCGTTGGAGGATTTGCGCGGGACATGGAGCTTTCGCGCGGCCGTGGCGCCTTGCAGCTTGCCGGCGCCGTTGGCCGAAACGGCCGGCACGGCCGGCACGGCGCTGTCCGCAGGGATCTCCGGGGCGTCCAGCAGCTCAAACACCCGCTCCGCCGAGGCCAGGCAGGACTGCACGAGGGTCAGCATGCCGCCGATCTGGCTCACCGGCTGGCTAAAGAGACGGGAGAACTGGACGAAGGCCTGGATGCCGCCGATTGTCAAGAGCCCCGCGGTGACCTGCAGCGCCCCCACAACAGCAATCGCGATGTAGTTGAGGTTGGCGACAAACACCAGCAGCGGCTGCACGATGCCGGACAAATACTGGGCGCGGGTGCTCGATCGCGTGAGCTTCTCGTTGCGCTCCCGGAAGCTCGCCGCCGACTCTTCCTGCCGGCCGAAGGCCTTGACCACTTCATGCCCGGTGAAGAATTCCTCGAGTTGAGCGTGCAGTGCCCCCGTGCTGCTCCACTGCTCCTTGAAGTGCGCCTGGGAGTGCCGGGCCACGAGCACGGTGATCATCGTGGACACAGGCACCGAGAGGATCGCGATCAGAGCCAGCAGCGGCGAGAGCCACAGCATCATGGCGAGAGCGGCCGAGAGCATCAGGATGGCCATGATGAGCTGGTTGAGGAGCTGGTTGAGCGCCTGAGAGATATTGTCGACGTCGTTCGTTGCCCGGCTGAGCACGTCGCCGCGGCGCTGTTCCTCGAAATGGCTGGACGGCAGCACATGCAGTTTTTGTTCCACGGAGCCGCGGAGGCCGTAGCTGAGGCGCTGCACCGCGGTGGCGGTCAGGCTGCCCTGGATCCAGCTGAACAACGATGCCCCGACGTACATGGCCGAAACGGCCAGCAGCCGCTCGGCCAGCTGTTGCTCGTCGAGGGAGCCGCCCAGGAAGCCGTCGACGACGACGTCGGTGGCGTCGCCCAGCACCTTGGGCGCCGCCACGTTGAGTGTCACGAACGCGCAGGTCGCGGCGATGACGCCGGCCATCCGCCACTTCAGCGGCAGCAGCAGGCCAAGCAGCCGGGCGGCGGTGTGCCATTTGATGCGCTCCGGCACGCCGGGTCCCGCAACGGTCCCGGCGCGGTGTGCCCGCGCGCGGCTCATGGGGCTTCCTCCAGCACCAGCTGGGACGCGGCAATTTCCTGGTAGCTGGGCGAGGACTCCATGAGTTCGCTGTGCGTGCCCTGTGCGACGACCCGTCCGCCCTCCAGTACCAGGATCAGCCCGGCGTCCACGATTGTTGACACCCGCTCGGCCACGATCAGCACGGTCGCCGAGCGCAGCAGCGGCTCGATCGCCGCCCGGAGCCTGATGTCGGTGCCGTAGTCCAGAGCCGAGAAGCTGTCGTCGAAGAGGTAGGCAGGGGCCCGCTTGAGCAGGGCCCGCGCGATGCACAGGCGCTGCCGTTCGCCGCCGGAGAAGTTGGTGCCGCCCTGGCTTACGGGCGTGTCGAGCCCGAGCGGCAGGGCGCGGACAAAGTCGGCGGCCTGGGCAGCTTCGAGCGCCTGCCATATTTCGGGCTCGTTCGCGGCGGGCGCCCCGAACCGGAGGTTCCCCGCGACCGTGTCCGCGAACAGGTAGGACTGCTGCGGGACTATTGTGATCAGGCCGCGCAGGACGTCCAGGGGCATCGACCGCACGTTCTCCCCGCCGATGCTGATCTCTCCGGCCGTCGTGTCGAGGAAACGGGGCAGCAGGTTCAGGAGTGTCGTCTTGCCGCTGCCGGTCGCGCCGATGATCGCCGTCGTGGTGCCGGCCCTGGCGGTGAAGGAGACGCCGTCCAGCACGGGTGCTTCGGCGCCGGGGTAGGCGAAGGACACGTTCCGGAACTCGACAGCGCCGGAGCGGCCCGGGGCGCCGGCGGTGCCCGCCACACCGGCCCCACCGGCTGGAATGGTGGCAGGGGCGGCCCCGGCGGGAACGGCCGGATCCGCGATGGCCGGTTCCGTGTCCAGCACCTCGCGGATCCGTTCCGCGCAGGCCGCCGCCCGGGGGGCGGTCATGAAGACGTACATTGCCATCATGATGGCAATCAGGATCTGCAGGATGTAGGCGATGAACGCCGTCAGCGCCCCCAGCCGCATTTCGCCGGCGTCGATGCGATGGCCGCCGAACCACACCACGAACACGGACGAGATGTTGACCACGAACATGATCATCGGCATCATCGCCGCCACCAGGAGGGCGGATTGCAGATTGTTCCGGGTGAGGTCCTTGTTGGCTTCATCGAACCGGCGGACCTCGTGGTCCTGCCGGACAAAGCCGCGAATGACATTCGCACCGATGATCTGCTCCCGCAGCACCCGGCCGATCCGGTCCAGGAGGCCCTGGCCCTGGCGGTACAGGGGAATCAGGCGGCGGACGATCACCGTCATGATCACCGTCAGGACCGGGATCACCACGACCACAATCCAGGACAGCACCACGTCCTGGTGCACGGCCAGCACGATGCCGCCGATGAAGATCGCCGGCGCGGCAATCAGCATGATGAATATTAGGACGGCGAGGTTTTGGATCTGCGCGACGTCGTTGGTGGCCCGGGTCACGAGGCTGGGCGCACCGAAAAGGCCCACCTCCTGGGAGGAGAAGGACTGCACCTTCGCGAAGAGCTCCCCGCGCAGCTGGCCGCCAATCTCCATGGCGACCACGGCGCCCAGATATCCGGCCGCGACGGCCGTGATCACCTGGACGGCAGCGATTCCGGCCATCCAGGCCCCGAGGTGGAGGATCTCCCCGGTGTCCCCGCCGATGATGCCGTCGTCAATGATCGCGGCATTCAGGGTGGGCAGGAGCAGGTTGGCGGTGGCTTGCACGAGCTGCAGCACGACGATGGCCAGCACGGTCCCCTTATGCGCGGACAACAGCCGCGACATCAGGCCTATAAGCACTGAACCTCCATTACTAGCCCAGGGCCCGGAATGGTGATCAGCTTAACGGCCGCCCCACACCGCCACGTCATTATAAGCCCCCTTCAGGAGTGCTTCGTGTCATGCGGCAGACACGCCGCCTACCCGGTTTTCTGCGCCACCGCGAACGTGCGGCGGAACGGGAAGACCGTCCCGTGCCGGCCTGCCGGATATGCGTCGTCCAGCCGTGCCGAATACTCGGCCTCGAACTCCCTGGCCTCGTCGTCGGGGAGGGCCGCGAGGACCGGCCTGAGTCCGGTACCGCGGACCCACTCCAAAACGGGGTCGGCGCCCGGGAGCAGCTGAAGGTACGTGGTCTCCCAGGCGTCGGCGGCACAACCGGCGTCGAGCATGATCTCCAGATATTCCGATGCCTCCCCCACCACGTCGTCGTGGCGGAGCACCCCGGCGAGCCGCCCCGCCCAGGCCGGGGAATCGGCCAGCTCCCGCATCAGGGTGTGCGACGGGGCGTTGAAGTTCCCCGGCACTTGCAGCGCGAACCAGGCGCCCGGCTTGAGGGCATCGAGCCATAGTGGCAGGAGCTTTCGGTGGCCGGGCACCCACTGCAGGGCCGCGTTGGTGACCACCACGTCCGTGTCCCCGGACGGCAGCCAGTGCTCAATGTCGGCAAGCTCGTAGGAAAGATTGGCCGCCGCGGCTGCGTGGTCCTTGGAAGTGGCCAGCATTTCCGGCGACGAATCCAGACCCACCACCTTCGCGCCCGGCCAGCGGTCCGCGAGCGTCGCGGTCAGGTTGCCGGGACCGCAGCCGAGGTCCACCACGTGCCGCGGGGCTTCGGCGTGAATCCGACCGGTCAGATCAAAAAATGGTCTGTCCCGGTAGTCCCCGAACTGCACATATTTCTCCGGATCCCACTTCATGGCTGCCTCCAGTTCCCGGCACATTGTCCTAACCGAAGCCTAGTCCCGGCCCGAGGGCCAGCCAAGGAAGCCGCCTGCGCTGCGGGCGGCTCACGGCGCGCGCCTGCACTGCGTGCGGTGCCGCGGCTACCACACGGGCACTAAGCTGGACAGCAATGAAACTCGTTGATCAGCTCCCCGCCCCGGCCGCCCGTATCCCCGGCAGGACGGGCCTGGACCCGGACGAGCTCTACACCCGGTTTGTCGAGTGGACCGAGACCCGCGGCCTTGCCCTGTACACCGCCCAGGACGAGGCGATCATGGAGCTGGCCGCCGGCTCAAACGTCATCCTGGCCACCCCGACCGGGTCCGGGAAATCCCTCGTGGCCATCGCCGCGCACTTCCAGGCCATGGCCCGCGGGCAGCGGAGCTACTACACCGCCCCGATCAAGGCCCTCGTCTCGGAAAAGTTCTTCGCCCTCTGTGAGATCTTCGGCGCCGACAACGTTGGCATGATCACCGGCGACTCCGGCGTGAACCAGGACGCCCCGATCATCTGCTGCACGGCCGAGATCCTGGCCAACATCGCCCTGCGTGAAGGTTCTGCGGCGCAGCTCGGTGCCGTGATCATGGACGAGTTCCACTTCTACGCGGACCCGCAGCGCGGCTGGGCGTGGCAGGTGCCGCTGCTTGAACTGCCCCAGGCGCAGTTCCTGCTGATGTCGGCGACGCTCGGCGATGTCAGCCGGTTCGAGGACGGCCTCAGCGACCTGACCGGCCGCACGACGACGACCGTCAGTTCCGCGGAACGCCCCATCCCGCTGCACTACTACTACGAACAGACCCCGGTGCACGAGACCCTTGAGGAGCTGCTCGCCACCAAGCAGGTCCCGGTCTACGTGGTCCACTTCAGCCAGGTCGAGGCGATCGACCGGGCCCAGAACCTGATGAGCATCAACGTCTGCACCCGCGAGGAAAAAGACAAGATTGCCGAGCTCATTGCCGGGTTCCGCTTCGCAGCAGGCTTCGGCAAGACCCTCAACCGCCTGGTCCGGCACGGGATCGGCGTTCACCACGCCGGCATGCTGCCGAAGTACCGCCGGCTGGTCGAACAGCTTGCCCAGGCCGGCCTGCTGAAGGTCATCTGCGGCACGGATACGCTCGGGGTGGGCATCAACGTGCCCATCCGCACTGTGCTGCTCACAGCCCTGAGCAAATACGACGGCGTCCGCACCCGGCTGCTGAACTCCCGTGAGTTCCACCAGATCGCCGGCCGCGCCGGCCGCGCCGGCTATGACACCGCCGGAACCGTGGTGGTCCAGGCCCCGGAGCACGTGACGGAAAACGTGAAGGCGATGGCCAAAGCCACGGCCAAGTTCGGCGACGACCAGAAGAAGCTGCGCCAGGTGGTCAAGAAGAAGCCCCCGGAAGGCTTCGTGTCCTGGGGCGAACCGACGTACAAGCGGCTGGTCGAGTCCGTTCCCGATCCGCTGACATCGAGTTTCACCGTGACGCATGCGATGCTGATGAACCTGATGGAACGCCCCGGCGACCCGTTCCAGGCCGCCCGCCGCCTGCTCACCGAAAACCACGAGACCCGTCCGGCCCAGCTGCGGCTCATGAAGAAGGCCCTGGGAATCTACCGCGAGCTGCTCGCGGCCGGCGTCGTGGAGCGGATCCCGGCCGCGGAGCAGGGTGCCGACGGCCGCACGGTCCGGCTCACGGTCCATCTGCAGGCAAACTTTGCCCTCAACCAGCCGCTGTCCCCGTTCGCGCTGGCGGCGCTGGAGCTGCTGGACCCGGAGTCGCCGTCGTACGCCCTGGACGTGGTGTCGGTGATCGAGGCCACCCTGGAGAAGCCGCGGCAGATCCTCTCGGCACAGCAGAAGAAGGCGCGCGGCGAGGCGATCGCGGCGATGAAGGCCGACGGCATCGAGTACGACCAGCGGATGGCGATGCTCGAGGAGGTCACCTACCCGCAGCCGCTCGCCGAGATCCTCGGCGAGGCCTTCGACGTCTACCGCAAGGCCGCGCCGTGGATCGGCGACTTCGAGCTCGCGCCCAAGTCCGTGGTCCGGGACATGTACGAGCGCGCCATGAACTTCGGCGAGTTCGTCCAGTTCTACGGCCTCGCCCGCTCGGAGGGGATCGTGCTGCGCTACCTCGCCGACGGTTTCAAGGCGCTCCGCCAGACGGTCCCGCAGGATGCCCTCCGCGAGGACCTGGAGGACCTCATCGCCTGGCTGGGCGAACTGGTCCGGCAGGTGGACTCCAGCCTGCTGGACGAATGGGAAGAGCTCACTTCCGGCGCGGCGCCCACACCGCATGACGCTCCCCCGCCCCCGCCGCCGTCGCTGACCTCCAACATCCGGGCCTTCCGGGTGATGGTGCGCAACGAGATGTTCCGCCGCGTGGAGCTGTTCGCCGATGAGGCCGCCACCGCCCTGGGCGAGCTCGACGCCGGCTCCGGCTGGGACGCCGAGCGCTGGGAAGATGCCCTCGATGACTACTTTGATGAGCACAACGACATCGGCACCGGACCGGATGCCCGCGGTCCCGGGCTGCTGATCATCACCGAGGAACCCGGGGTGTGGAAGGTGCGGCAGATCTTCGATGACCCCGCCCGCAACCACGACTGGGGCATCTCCGCCGACGTCGACCTGGCGGCCTCGGACGAGTCCGGGACCGCCGTCGTCCGCGTCACGGACGTCAACCGGCTCTAAGCGGGACGGCACGGGGCGGGACGGCACGGGGGCGGCCGTCGCCGGCGCCGGTACCCCAGCCTGGGCCATCGCGCCGCGGGTAAACTCGGACAATGAGTGTAATCCGGCCTGCCACGGCGCATGACGTTCCTGCCATCCTGCAGATGATCCACGACCTCGCCCTCTACGAGAAGGAACCGGACGCCGTCCGGAACACCCCCGGGATGCTTACCGAGGTCCTCTTTGGCGAGCATCCCAAGGTCTTCGCCACCATGGCGGAGAACTCCGCGGGCGAGGTCCGCGGCTTCGCCCTCTGGTTCCTGAACTACTCCACGTGGGAGGGCGTCCACGGGATCTACCTCGAGGACCTCTACGTCCGGCCGGAGGCCCGCGGCGAGGGCCACGGCAAGGCACTGCTGCAGCACCTGGCGGCGACCGCCGTTGACCGGGGCTACGCGCGCGTCGAATGGAGTGTCCTGGACTGGAACGAGCCCTCCATCAACTTCTACAAGAAGCTTGGCGCCCTGCCGATGGAGGAATGGTCCACCTTCCGCCTCACCGGAGCGGCGCTGACGGCCTTCGGCGACCGCCCGGAAGTTGCCGGCGCCGGCTCCCCCGCCGGCTCCAGCTCGGGTTCCCGCGAGGCGGCAACCCGTGGCTGATCTCCCAATGACGGGGCTCATGGGAGCCTCCCTGCTGGAGACTGCCTCCAGCGACGGGCGCAAAATTCCGCACAGCGTCCGGGCGCGCCACACCTACCGGGGAATGCGGACCGCGGAACACTACTTCCAGGTCCCCCTGGACCACTTCAGCGAGGCGGGGCGCCGCGGCGAAACCATCTCCGTGTTCGCCCGCGAATACGTGTCCACCGAACACAGCGAGGCAGAGGCCGCCGGGCTGCCCTGGCTGCTTTTCCTGCAGGGCGGTCCCGGCGGGCGTGGAAACCGGTTCCCGTCGCTGGGTGGCTGGAGCAAGGCCGCCGCCAAGGACTTCCGGATCCTCATGCTGGACCAGCGCGGCACCGGCCTGTCCTCGCCCGTCGACCGCAACACGCTGCCGCTGCGCGGCACCGACGCGGAGCAGGCTGACTACCTGACGCACTTCCGCGCCGACTCGATCGTCGCCGACGCCGAAGCCATCCGGGCGGCCCTGGACTCGGCCCCGTGGACCATCTACGGCCAGAGCTACGGCGGATTCTGCGCGCTCAGCTACCTGTCCTTCGCCCCCGAGGGGCTGCGCGAGGTCCTCGTGACGGGCGGGCTGGCCCCGCTGGGCGGCTCCGCCGACCGTGTGTACCGGGCCACGTTCCAGCGGGTCGCGGCCCGGAACGCCGAATACTTTGACTGGTATCCCGAGGACCGGGCCATCGTCACCCGGATCGCCCGGCACCTGCGGGAAACGGAGGAGGTCCTGCCCGACGGCGGCCGGCTCACGGTCGAACGGTTCCAGATGGTGGGCTCGTTCCTGGGCGGCAACACCCGGGTGGACGCACTGCACCACCTGCTCGAGGAAGCCTTCGTGGCCACACCGGGCGGCGACCGTCTCTCCGACGCCTTCCTGGAGCAGGTCAGGGGCCTCGTGTCCCGGGCCGCGAACCCGTTGTACGCGTTGATGCACGAATCCATTTACGGCCAGGACGGTGCCACGAACTGGGCCGCCTGGCGCGTGCTGGAGGAATTCCCCGAGTTCCGCCCCGACGCCGGCGAACCGCTTCTGACCGGGGAAATGGTGTACCCCTGGTATTTCGAGCAGGACCCGGCCCTGCACCCGCTGCAGGACGTGGCCCGGCTCCTGGCCGAAAAGGACGACTGGGCACCCCTCTACGACCCGGAGCGACTGGCGCTGAACACCGTGCCCGTCGCCGCGGCCGTCTACACCGACGACATCTACGT
>NZ_JBFTZW010000050.1:0-23997 GCF_056406555.1 Arthrobacter sp. P1_B4 | reverse complement strand
GTCCCCCGGCTGCGGGGGCGCAGGAAGTACGAGTTGAGCGTCGCCCCGAATCCGGGCCGCAGCGACGCAATGCCCGGCTCCGACCTCGCCGCGGGCAGGAAGTGGAACTGCAGGTCCGGGGTCTTCTCATCTGTGTTGGCGTAGCTGAAGCCACCGGCCTCGACGAGGTTGGACGCGAACGGTCCCGTGCGGAAGGCCAGATACTCGAGGCCCGCCAGGACTGTCGCCGGGCGCACCCGATTGAACCGGTCCAGGCTGTGGTCATCGGTGAGCTCGTAGATGATGTCCAGGTCAAGGTGGTCCTGCAGGTTCTTCCCGACCCCTGGCAGGGCGTGGAGCACGTCGATGCCGGCGGCGGCAAGGTCTGCCGGGTCGCCGATGCCTGAAAGCTGCAGCAACTTGGGCGAGCCAAACGCGCCGCTGGCGATCAGCACCTCGCGCCGGGCCCCGTAGGTTCGCGCGACTCCGCCTTCAATCGTCTGGATGCCGACGGCGCGGCCATTCTTGATGACCACCTTGGAGACGGTCACATTGACGCGGACAGTGAGATTGGGCCGCCTGCGCGCGGGTTTCAGATAGGCGACGGCTGCGCTGCACCGGCGCCCATTCCTGGTAGTGGTCTGATAGAAGCCAACGCCGAGCTGCTTCGCCCCGTTAAAATCGTTGTTGTAGGGCAGCCCGAACTCCTGGCCCGCCTGCACGAATGCCGCCGAGAGCGTGTGCGGACGCCGGAGATCAGAGACGCCGAGCGGCCCTGTGGTTCCATGGTGGGGTCCTGAGAGCCTGGTGTTTGACTCCGAGCGAATGAAATACTTGGACACCTCGACGGCGGACCAGCCCTCGCATCCGTAGTCCCCGGCCCACCCGTCGTAGTCCCCAGCCACGCCGCGGGTGAAGACCTGGGAGTTGATGGACCCGCCGCCGCCAAGCCCGCGGCCTTGAGGGAGCGGGATGCTGCGGCCGTTGCTGTGCTTTTGCGGAACACTGCTATACGCCCACTGATACGGGCCCCCCTTCAGTCTCGGGAAGCCCGCGGGCATGTGGATGAAGGGATGGCGGTCGGACCTGCCCGCCTCGAGCAGAAGCACACGGACTGAGGGGTCTTCACTCAATCTGCCAGCCAGAACGCTGCCGCCGGTACCACCCCCGGCGATCACATAGTCRTACTCAGCATCGTCCGGCACTATGACTCCTCAACCATCGCCGAAGCTACCGCTCCTTGAAGCGTTGATTGAAGTGTGTGAGTTCCGCGGCCATGATGTCAAGCATCCGGGCTGGCGTGCACCGCCGCACGTAGGCGGCACACGGCGGAACGGACGGGGCGGCCGTCTGCCGCCTTGAGAAATGAGGCCGACAGGAGGCCTGAGCAAATTTGTGCGCGACTCATGGAGCCGTGGGGCCAGTCAGACTTCCGGAGACCATAGACGGCTGGGGACCTCAAGAGTACCTTACGTCTTATGACGGGCTCTGAAATGAGGCCATCGCCCCGAGGAACTCCATTCAGCGCAGCGCAGTGGCTGATCTTGACACGGCGGGCCTGGTTGGCAACCGCGCTGGCAGCCGTGGCCGCAGCCTTGAACAACTCCGCAGCGGCGGCACAAATCGGCGCGGCCGCCGACCCCACCGTCCCTGGGGCCGCCGACCGTGGCACGCTCCAGATGACCCAGGACCCCCTCGCCCTGCTCGACAGCGTGGCGCTCCTCTGCGAGTTCCCCGTCCGGGAAAACGGTGAAACAACATGGCCGCAAGGCGTGTCCATCAACGAGGGCGCACAGGAAATCTACGTGTCAAACCAGAATGGCACCGAATTGCGAATTGACGTCCGAACCCTCCCCGCAGGGATCAGGAAGTCGTCGAGAATCGTCACAACCGAAGATCTGTGCTGGACGGAAGCATTGCCCTGGTTCTACAACGAAAGAGGGCAGCTTTGCTTCATCATCAGGGCAACCGGTGGGGCGCGGACGAATGCGTCCACCTATGCTGTCTACAACTACACCACCGGCACCAAGGGTGCCAACATTCCAATCAACGGTATATGGCGCGCGGACGTGTCCGGCAGATACATGGCAACAACTGACGCCGGCACCACTTCGGTGAGCAGCTTTTACGTCTACGACTGGGCCAGCGTTCAAGCCGGCAATCCCGCTCTGATAGCAACCATCCCCGCCCAGGCCGGTGCGCGGACCGCCGGTAAGAACCAGGGCCTGGCATGGGTCGGCAACTATTTCTACCTGATCCAGGGCAGTCAGTCGGAGAGCCCGACCTTCCAGGCCTGGGACTCCAACGGCAAACTGTCGATCTCCAGCAAATACACGCGCGCCGACTTCATGGATTTGGTCAACAAACTCAAGCCCGGATATCTCACGAACGCGAACTACACCTACGAGGCAGAGGGCGCATTCAACCACGAAGGCAAACTCGTCTCGGTACAGATTGTGAACAACAACCCTTCAGTGGCCACAGACGGGCGGGTCCTAGTACTCCAGCACAACCGCACCGACGGTGTGYGGGGCAAAATGCAGCCGGCGGATGTGGCAGGTCAATGACGTCGGCCGGATCCGGCAAACCTCATCGAAGATTGTCGGCGTTGGGTGGATGGGTTGACCGATACGCCGGGTTCTGTGTTCCCGCGCTGTTACCGGCGCGGGAGTAGCGGCCATCCATCTACGGACGCCGTTGCCGACGCCCTCCAGCGGCCTACCCGAACACTCGGGCGAGCAGCCCTCAAACGTGTCCTGTCTGGCCTTGCTCCGGGTGGGGTTTACCTAGCCTTCCCGGTCACCCGGGAAGCTGGTGGTCTCTTACACCACCGTTTCACCCTTACCTGCCCTGCGGTCTGTGCAAGCACACGCCGCACGCAGGCGGTCTGTTCTCTGTGGCACTGGCCTGCGGGTTACCCCGAGTGGGCGTTACCCACCACCCTGCTCTGCGGAGCCCGGACGTTCCTCGAGCCACTTGCGTGACGCGCGGCCGCCTGGTCAACCCATCCGCTGTTCATTCTACGTTCTCCCGGCCGGCGCAGCCGCACCACGGACTTTCGGGGCTGCCGGTGGGAGAATTTAAGCAGGGTTCCTGCTAGTCAAGAAAGAGTGATCCCGATGAACTGGACCGCCATCATCATCTGGCTGTTGGCCATCGTCCTGGTGGCTATTCTCGCCAAGATGTCGATCAAGATTGTGCGCCAGTACGAACAGGGCGTCCTGTTCCGTCTGGGCCGGGTGGTCGCGGTACGGATGCCCGGCCTGCGGTTCATCATCCCGGTGGTGGACCGGCTTCAGCTGGTGAGCCTGCGGATCGTGACAATGCCGATCCAGTCACAGGGCATCATCACCCAGGACAACGTCAGCGTCGATATCTCGGCAGTGGCGTACTACCGGGTGATCGACTCCGTGAAGTCCGTCGTGGCGATCGAAGACGTGGCCGCGGCCATCAACCAGATCGCCCAGACCACCCTGCGGAAAGTGGTCGGCCGCCACAGCCTGGACCAGACGCTGTCGGAGACTGAGCGCATCAACAGCGACATTCGGATAATCCTGGACGCGATGACCCTGGAATGGGGTGTCGAAGTGACGCTCGTCGAACTCAAGGACATCCAGCTCCCGGAGAGCATGAAGCGGGCGATGGCCCGGCAGGCGGAGGCCGAGCGGGAGAAGCGGGCCAAGATCATTTCGGCCGAAGGAGAGGCGATCGCCGCCGTGGCCCTCGGCGCGGCATCTGACACGATGATGGCCCACCCGGTCGCCCTGCAGTTGCGGAATCTTCRGTCCCTTGTGGAGATCGGGGTGGACAAGAACTCAACCGTCGTCTTCCCGGCGCCTCTGATGAGCACCATCGCCGAACTGGCCGCTTTCCTGGCACGCGAGGACCATGTGGCCAAGACGGCGATCTCGGCGACGGCGACGCCAGAGGCACCGACAACGACGCCACCAATCAAAGCGGCGTAGCGTCCCCCCGGGCCTATTATCGAGGGATGGACAAATCTGCCCTGACCCGGCGCCGGCTGCTTGAGCTGGCAGGAATCGGCCTTGGCGCGTCCGCGCTCTCTGCCTGCACAGAGGGCATCGCGCATCCCGAGACGTCTCCGCCCGCGCCAGCGAGCCCAGCCAGCCCGACGGCGTCAGGGCCGCGGGCCGGCGCCGGCGCGCTGACGGTCCGGACCAGCACGGGTTCGTTCGTCTCGGCTTTCCGCCCCGGCATCGCCAGCCATTGGTCGCTGGCCGCACCCGAATTGCCGCCCGGCGGCGCGCGGCCCGAATTGCCCGTGGCTGTCTTTCTTCACGGACTCCACGGCAGCCACAAGGCACTGTTCGAGGGCTTATCGGCGCATAAGGCCCTCCAACGGCACCTCGACGCCGGCGGCGCGCCCTTCGCGATCGCCGCGGTGGACGGCGGAAACACCTGGTGGCACCCCCGCGCCGACGGCAGCGACACCCAGTCGATGCTGGTGAAGGAGTTTGTCCCGTTCCTGGGCAAGCGGGGCTACGACCTTGGCAGGATCGGCCTCTTCGGTCTCTCCATGGGAGGCTTCGGTTCGCTCCTGCTGGCCTCCCAGGGCCGGCTGCCCGGAATTCGCGCCGTCGCCGCCATGAGTCCGGCGGTCTGGGACAACTACGACGCACGCATGGACACAGCATTCGACAGCCCGGCTGACTTCGCGGCCCATGACGTGTTCGCGCTCCGGTCCCGGCTCGCGGCGGTGCCCAAGCGGATCGATTGCGGCACAGGGGACGCGCTTGCCGCCACGGTTCGTGCCTACCGTGCAGGGCTGAAGGGCGACGTGGAGGGTGGTTTCCGGCCCGGCGGCCACGACTACAGCTACTGGCGGACCGTGCTGCCCGAGGTGTTCTCATTCCTGGGCCACAACCTCGCCTGAACCCGCCACCGCCGGCCGCGTACTGCGGCGCCCGCGGAACGCGCCGCCGGTAGGATCGTACGGTGCTAATTCTGTTGCCGCCCTCCGAGGGCAAGACTCCCGCTGTGCGCGGGGACGCCGCCGACTGGGGCGCCTTGAGCTTTCCCGCCCTCAACAGCTCCCGCGCCAAGGTCCTGGAGGCGCTCGGCACCGTCAGCGCCCACGAGGACGCGCTGGCGCTGCTGGGCGTCGGCGCCTCCCTGAGCGCCGACGTCGAACGCAATACGCGGCTGCACGCGGAACCTGCCGCCCCGGCCCACCAGGTGTATTCCGGGGTGCTCTTTGACGCCCTCGGCTACAACACGCTGACCCCGGCGCAGCGGAGGAAGGCCGACGAATCGGTGCTGGTGGTCTCCGCCCTGTGGGGAGCCATCCGCTTCGCCGACCGCGTGCCCGCCTACCGGCTGTCGATGGGGACTTCGCTGCCCGACGTCGGACGGCTCGCCTCATTCTGGAAGCCGCAACTGAACGACGCCCTGGCGGCGGCCACTACGGGTGAGCTGTTAGTGGATTGCCGGTCGAGCACCTACGCCGCGGCGTGGACTCCCCCGCCGGTACAGACGGTGGCCGTGAACGTCTTCACCGAGACCGCGGGCGTGCGCAAGGTGGTCAGCCACTTTGCCAAGCACACCCGGGGCGAACTGGCACGGCATTTGCTCAGCCGCCGGGGCAAGGCGCCCCAAACCCCCGCACAGCTGCAGAAGGCGGCGGCGGAGAAGTGGGTTGCCGAACTCGTTGAGGGCACGGACCGGAAGCCGCACACCCTGAACATTATCCTGCCGAGCTGAGGCGCAGGCGGGTGCTTAGGCCCACTCGGACGAGCGCACCAGGATGCAGCCGGAGTCCGGGCAGAACACGATGTCGTCCTCGGCCGCGGCCTTGATCTCGGCCAGGTCGCCCGGGCTCAGGTGCATGCCGGAGCCTTCCGAGGTGCCGTGGAAGAGCCGGGCAGCGCCGACGCCGCGCTTGGCCAGGGTCTTCTCGTAGACGGCGAGCATTCCGGCGTCGAGTCCGGCGGCGAACTCGGCACGCTGCCCGCGCACCACCGTGGCTTCGGCGGCGATCTCGGCCAGCTGCTCGTCCAGCTCCGCACGGATGGAGCCGAAGGAGCCCTGGATGTCGTCCACAATCTGCTGCTGGGCCGCCTGGCGGGCGCGGAGCGAGTCGAGCCGTTCAAGGACTTCGAGCTCCACGTCCTCGAGGTCCGAGCGGCGCTTGTTCAGCGATACGAGRTCCCGCTGCAGGGCGACGAGGTCCTTGGACAGCCCCGTGCCGCTGTTGAGCCTGGCCTCGTCGCGTTCGATCCGGGAGGCGACTTGCTCGACGTCGGCCTCTGAGCGCTTGAGCTCCAGTTCAGCATCGTGGACGGCCACCTTAGCGGCACCGAGCTCACCGTTGGCCACGCTGAGGGCGGCTTCCAGGTCCGTGATGCGGGAATCGCTTTCAAGGCTTCGCCGGCGGTTGGACAAGGACTTGAGCTTGGCATCGAGCCCCTGCAATTCGAGCAACTTCAACTGTTCCGCCGGTGCTGCCTTGGCCACTATTTACCTCCGCTAAATCCAATCCGGCCGAAGCCGGGCACCGTCCCGGCGCTCCTTAGACTCTAGCGCCTAGCGTACTCCCCGGCCTTGCTACGCTCACCCGGGGCCCCTCGCACGCCAGGCTTAGCCCGGAGTCAGAATGAAGTCCCACGGGTCGCTGTTGGTGCTGCTGACCCGGATCTCGACGTCGTGGCCCTGGTCGGTGAGCACATTGCCCAGCGCTTCGGCGGCCGCAGGCAGCCACAGCCATTCACTGGCGAAGTGGGAAACGTCGATCAGGTACGGCCGGTCGTTGACCGCCGCCTCCCGGGCTTCCGATGCCGGGTGGTGCCGCAGGTCCGCCGTGACGTAGACGTCCGCGTTGCTCGCCCGCACCTCGCCGAAGAGCGAATCGCCGGCGCCGCCGCAGACAGCCACCCGCCGGATCAGCCCGTCCCGGTCCCCCGAGACACGCACACCGCCGGCCACCGAGGGCAGGATGCCGTACACGCGGGCCGCGAAATCACCCAGCGTCAGGACCTCGTCGAGGTCGCCGACGCGGCCAATGCCTTCCTCGGGGAGCCCGTTCGCGGCCGGCATCAGCGGGGCCACGTTCTGCAGGCCCAGCGCGTCCGCCAGGACGTCGGAAACGCCCCCGACGGCGGAGTCACCGTTGGTGTGCACGGTCAGCAGCGCGGTCCCGGACTCGATGAGGCGGTGCACTGCCTTGCCCTTGGCCGTATTCGCGGCCACGGACGTCACGCCCTTGAGCAGCAGCGGATGGTGCGTGATGAGCAGCTCGGCACCGAAGTCGATCGCTTCCTCGATCACGTCAATTGTCGGATCGACCGCGAACATGACCCGGTGCACCTCGGCGTTCGGGTGGCCGGCCACCAGACCCACCTCGTCCCAGTCCTCCGCCAGGGATTCGGGCCAGAGCTCCTCCACCGCCAGCTGGATCAGGCCCAGCGTCGCGGCGCCGGTGTCCTCCCCGGTGCCGGTACCGGCGTCGACGGCGGCAGCAGGGCGGTCGGATTCCGCTGAAACATCGGTGTTCACAGGTTCCATACCCCCATTTTTACCCTATCCGCGGGCGGCCCGGTCACTCGTAACACTCTCGTAAGGTGGGTGGGGAATCATCGGGGCCCTCGAACCATTGAAGAGATCATGAGAACTTTTGTCCTCGGCGGAGGCTGCTTCTGGTGCCTCGACGCCGTCTACCAGAAAACCAAGGGCGTCAGCTCAGTCGTGTCGGGCTACACCGGAGGCCATGACCGCAGCCCCGACTACTACTCTGTGTGTTCCGGGACCACAGGCCACGCCGAGGTGGTGGCAGTGACATTCGACGAGGACGTCATTCCCGCCGAGGTCATCCTGGACATGTTCTTCGCCCTCCACGACCCCACCACGCTGAACCGGCAGGGCTACGACGTCGGGACACAGTACCGTTCCTCAATGTTCTACGAGACCACCGAGGAAAAGATCGTGTTCGAGGAGGCGATCGAGCGGAACCAGTCCCTGTGGCGGCACCCGATCGTCACCGAGGTCAGCCGGCTGCCCCAGTTCCATGTGGCCGAGGAAATCCACCAGGACTACTTCGCCAAATACCCGGAGCAGGGCTACTGCCAGGTCATCATTAACCCCAAGCTGGCCAAGGCGAGGAAATATTACTCTGCATGGCTTAATGCTTAGCTAGGGCCTGTAGGCGCTCGTTAGGCTGACCTCAGTCAACCCTCTTCAAAGACAGGCATACATACATGGCACCGATCTATGACGATGTAACCCAGCTGGTAGGCGGAACTCCGCTGGTCCGGCTGAACCGGCTGACCGAAGGCCTTGACGCCACCGTGGCCGTCAAGCTGGAGTTCTACAACCCGGCCAACAGCGTCAAGGACCGGATCGGCGTCGCGATCGTTGACGCTGCCGAGAAGTCCGGTGCCCTCAAGCCCGGCGGCACCATTGTCGAAGGCACGTCCGGCAACACCGGAATCGCCCTGGCCATGGTGGGCGCGGCCCGCGGCTACAAGGTCATCCTGACCATGCCCGAGACCATGTCCACCGAGCGCCGGGTCATGCTGCGCGCGTACGGCGCCGAGATTGTCCTGACCCCCGGTTCCGAGGGCATGCGCGGCGCCGTGGAGAAAGCCCAGGAGATCGTGGCCAACACGGAGAACTCCATCTGGGCCCAGCAGTTCGCCAACGAGGCCAACCCGGAGATCCACCGCCGCACGACGGCCGAGGAAGTCTGGGCCGACACCAACGGCAAGGTGGACATCTTCGTCGCCGGCGTCGGCACCGGCGGCACCGTCACCGGCGTCGGACAGGTCCTGAAGGAACGCAAGCCGGAGGTCCAGATCGTGGCCGTCGAGCCGAAGGACTCCGCCATCCTCAACGGCGGCGCCCCCGGCCCGCACAAAATCCAGGGCCTCGGCGCGAACTTCGTCCCCGACATCCTGGACACCAACGTCTATGACGAGGTCATCGACGCCACGCTGGAAGATTCCGTCCGGGTGGCGCGCGAACTCGGCATCAAGGAAGGCATCCTGGGCGGCATCTCCTCCGGCGCCATCGTCTGGGCGGCCCTGGAGCTCGCCAAGCGCCCGGAGAACGCCGGTAAACTCATTGTTGCTGTGGTTTGCGACTTTGGTGAGCGCTACATCTCCACCGTGCTGTACGACGACATCCGCGGCTAAGTCCGCTGACCCACGATTGCCCAGAAAGGTCTTTGTGAGCTTCTTCGCAAGACTGAAGGAAGACCTCGACGCCGCCCGGTCCCACGACCCGGCGGCTCGAGGTTCTTTTGAGAACTTCTTCGCCTATTCCGGCCTGCACGCGATCTGGTTCCACCGCCTGACGCACCGGCTGTGGCAAAACCCGGCACTGCGGTTCCCGGCGCGGCTGATCTCCCAGCTCGCCCGGTTCCTGACCGGCATCGAGATCCATCCCGGCGCGACCATCGGCCGGCGCTTCTTCATCGACCACGGCATGGGTGTCGTCATCGGCGAGACGGCCGAGATCGGCGAGGACGTCATGATCTACCACGGCGTGACCCTCGGCGGCCGTTCGCTCGCCAAGATCAAACGCCACCCCACCATCGAGGACCGTGTGGTGATCGGCGCGGGCGCCAAGATCCTGGGCCCCATCACGATCGGCCGGGACAGCGCCGTCGGCGCCAACGCCGTGGTGGTCAAGGACGCCCCGGCCGAATCAATCGTCACCGGCGTGCCGGCCACCTGGCGCCACCGCGACGCGCAGCGCGAGACCAAGCCCGCCGTCGACCCTGCCGAATACCTGATCGAATACCGGATCTAGACCGGGCTCTGGACCGGCTCCCGACTGAACCGGGTACCTAGGCAGCCTTACCCGGGAACCTCTTGTAGATATTCCACAGGACGGCGTCGAACGCCCGGTCCGGCAGCAGGTGGCGCAGCAGCAGGATCCCGCGGGCGCTGGCACCCACCGGGTAGCGGGTCCTGGGCCGCCGGGCGGTCGCGGCGTGCAGGATCGCCTCGGCAGCGAGCTCGGGCCGCGACGACGTTGCGGGGTTGTCCGTGGTGCCCAGCGCCGCCGCCACCACCTTGGCCTGGGCCGCATAAGGGCCGTTTCCGGAGCTGGCCAACAGCCCCTGCGCCGCAATGGCGCCCCACTCGGACTGCGTCCCGGCCGGCTCGATGACGGCCACATCAATACCGTGCGGCTTGAGCTCGAGCCGCAGCGAATCGCTCAGGCCCTCCACGGCGAACTTGGTCGCATGGTACCAGGCACCCAGCGGCTCGTACATTTTGCCGCCGATCGATGAGATGTTGATGATCCTGCCCGCACGGGCGGCCCGCATGGCGGGGATCACGAGCTGCGTCATGCGCGCCAGGCCGAAGACGTTCACGTCGAACTGCCGCCGGCCCTCAGCCAGTTCGACCTCCTCGAGCGACCCGTACGTCCCGTAGCCGGCGTTGTTGACCAGGACGTCGATCCGGCCGTGCGCGGCCAGCACGTCCCCGACGACGGCGCTCATCGAGGCCTCATCGGTCACGTCCAGCGCCACCACCTTGACCCCGGATGCCTTCAGCGGCTCCATCAGCTCCACACGGCGGGCCCCGGCATAAACGGTGAAGCCGGCCGAGGCAAGCTTTTTCGCGGTTTCGAAGCCGATGCCGGTGGAGGCACCGGTGACAAACGCTACGGGCTGGGGCATGAGTTGAACTCCTTGGGCGCTGTACTCCTGGGGCAGGAGCGGTGCGGAAACACGGACGGCCGGCGCCTCCCAGCGTATCTGGAAAGTACCGGCCGTCGCGTTGGAACGGGGTGGGTCAGTGGGTGTCGACTGCCTCGATCTCGGACTTGTCCTCGCCCCAGAGGGTGTGGAAAGTGCCCTCGGCGTCAACGCGGCCGTAGGTGTGCGCCCCGAAGAGGTCACGCTGGCCCTGGATGACGGCGGCCGGCAGGCGCTTGCGGCGCAGGCCGTCGTAGTAGGCCAGCGAGGAAGAGAACACCGGCACCGGGATGCCGAGCTGCACCGCGGTGGACACCACCCGGCGCCAGGCCGGAAGGACTTCGGCGATCGCCTTGGTGAACGCCGGGGCGAAGAGCAGGTTGGCCGGCTTCTCCGCAGCGGCGTAGGCCTTGGTGATCTCCTTGAGCAGTTCCGCGCGGATGATGCAGCCGCCGCGCCACAGCGAGGCGATTTCATCCAGCTTCAGGTCCCAGCCGTATTCCTTGGCCGCGGAGGTGAGCATGTCCAGTCCCTGGGCGTAGGAGACCAGCTTGGAGGCGTAGAGCGCCTGGCGGACGTCCTCGACGAAGCTCTCGGGGACCTCGACGGCGGCCTCGCCGCCAGCCAGCAGCTCCTGTGCCAGCACGCGCTGCTCGGCCTGGGAGGACAGTGCCCGGGCGAAGACGGACTCGGCGATGCCCGACGTCGGGGAGCCGAGCTCAAGGGCGGAGATGACCGTCCAGCGGCCCGTGCCCTTCTGGCCGGCGGCATCCACCACGACGTCGACGAACGGCTTACCGGTCTTCGCATCGACGTGGCCGAGGACCTCGGCGGAGATTTCAATCAGGAAGGAGGCGAGGTCACCCTTGTTCCACTCTTCGAAGATCTTGGCCTGCTCGGCCGGTTCGATCCCGGCGCCGGAGCGCAGGAGGTCGAAGGCCTCTCCAATGACCTGCATGTCGGCGTATTCGATGCCGTTGTGGACCATCTTGACGAAGTGGCCGGCGCCGTCGGTGCCGATCCAGGCGCAGCAGGGCTGACCGTCGACGTGCGCGGCGATCTTTTCCAGCAGCGGGCCGAGGGCGTCGTAGGACTCCTTGGAACCGCCCGGCATGATTGAGGGGCCGTTGAGGGCACCCTCCTCGCCACCGGAGACACCGATGCCGACGAAGTGCAGGTCCTTCTTGGCGAGCGCAGCCTCGCGGCGGCGGGTGTCCTCGTAGTGCGAGTTGCCGGCGTCGATGATGATGTCGCCCGCTTCCAGCAGCGGCTCGAGCTGTTCGATCACGGAGTCCACCGGCTTGCCGGCCTTGACCATGATCAGGACGCGGCGCGGCTTCTCCAGCGAATCAACGAGTTCCTGGAGGGTCTCGGTGCGGACGAAGTCGCCCTCATCGCCGTATTTGGCGAGAAGGGTGTCTGTCTTTTCCACGGACCGGTTGTGCAGGGCAACGGTGAAGCCGTTCCGGGCCAGGTTGCGTGCGAGGTTGGCCCCCATCACCGCGAGGCCGGTAACACCGATGTGTGCTGACATCAAAAACTCCAATTCATTTTTGTACACGGTGATTTCTGTAGACCACGTGTACGGCGATTCGTCTCAGACGTTCATCTAGGACTCGGCAGGTCGCGCCGCGGAGGGCGGAACCCACTCTTGAGGATTGTGGCTGTCCTTAAACCATATGTATTTCCGCGGGCCGCGGGAAAGCCGCGCCCACGGAGCGGAATGCTGCGCGTCATAAACAGTCTATGATCACCGGCGCCCGCCACTCCGGTCGGCCCGGACCAGGCCCACCGCATTATGCTTACGACTATGTCAACCAGCCTCCACCACCGCGCCATTGAGCACCTCGGGACCCGGATCGTGGCCGGCGAGCTTCCGGCCGGGCACGTCATGCTTGCCGAGCACCTTGAGGACGAACTCAAGGTCTCCCGCTCGGTGGTCCGGGAGGCGGTCCGGGTCCTCCAGTCCCTGGGCCTGGTGGAGACCATCAAACGCGTCGGCATCCGGGTGCTGCCCTCGAACCGGTGGAACCCCTTCGACCCGCTCGTGATCCGCTGGCGGCTGGCCGGCGAGGGCCGCGGCGCCCAGCTGCGCTCCCTGGCCGAGCTCCGCACCGCCGTCGAGCCGGTGGCCGCCGAGCTGGCCGCGGCCAACGCCCCCGAGGAACTCCGCCGGGAACTCGTGGAGATCTCGCACGCCATGCGCGACGCCGGGCAGGCCGGGGACGTGCCCCGGTTCCTCGAGCTGGACATCCTGTTCCATTCCCTGCTGCTGACCGGCTCGGGCAACGAGATGTTCGCCAACATGGTGGGCCAGGTGACTGAGACGCTGACCGGCCGCACCATCCACGGCCTGATGCCGGACCACCCGCGCGAGACGGCGCTGCGCTGGCACGTGGAGGTCGCCGAGGCCATCGCCGCCGGGGATGCCGCCGCCGCCCGCGAGGCCTCGAACCGGATCATGCGCGAGACCATCTCGGAGATGGAGCCGAGCTGGAAGAACCAGCCGCGGGTGTTTGTCCCGGTCGAGCGCCACTAACCCGCCACTGGCCCTCCCGGCCCCGACGGCGGCGCTCCTCACGCCGGCGCCCGCCTGAAGTCCAGCAGCACCTTCCCCGAAACAGCCGCGTTCCTGGCGACCTCGAACGCTTCCAGTCCGCGGTCCAGGCCAAAGGTGTGGGTTACCACGGGGTCCACCCGCAGGGAGCCGTCGGCGAGCGCCGCTATGACGTCGTCGATTTCGTCATTGAAGCGGAAGGAGCCCACCAGCTCCAGCTCGCGGGTAATGGCCAGGGAGATCAGGACCGGCTGCGGGCCGGAAGGCAGCAGCCCCACCATCACCACCCTGCCGCCACGGACCGCGCCCGTGATCGCCGAGGCCAGGCCCCGGTGGCTGCCCGAGGACTCGATGACGACGTCCGCCTCAACCGCGGCGATCGCCCCGGCGTCGTCCCCCTTGAGGACCGCGTCGGCCCCCACGGCACGGGCTATCTCCAGCGGCCGCTCGTGCATGTCCACGGCCACGATCCGGCCGGCGCCGGCGCGTTTGAGCACGGCCACGGCCAGGGCCCCGATGGGACCGCTGCCGATCACCAGCGCCGTCTTTCCCGCCACGTCCCCGGCGCGCGCCACGGCGTGCCAGGCGACGCTGGCCGGTTCCGCCAGGGCCGCGGTCTGCAGGTCCAGCCCCGCCGGCAGCGGCCGGAGCATCCGGGCCGGCAGGTTCACATACCGGCTGAACGCGCCGTCGGTGTGCGGAAACCGCGCGGCGCTGCCCAGGTAGGTGCAGCCCGGCGACAGATTCGGACGCTCCGCCGGGTACAGGGCGCCGCCCGGGCCCGGCGTGGCGGGATGCACCGCGACGGCCGTGCCGGGCCCCGGCCCCGAGCCGTCAGCGGCGGCGCGGATCACGGTCCCCACGATCTCGTGGCCCAGGACCATGGGAGCCTTGAGGACGGATTCGCCCGCGGCGCCGTGCAGCCAGTAGTGCAGGTCGGAGCCGCAGATGCCGCCGAAGGCGACGTCGATGACGGCTTCATCGGGCGCCGGCGCGGGCACGGGGATGTCCTCGATCCGCAGATCGCCCGCCGCGTGGGCCACCACCGCCGCGGCCGTGGCCGGAAGTGCTGCCACGCCGCCCATCAGACCACCACCGTCATTCCGCCGTCGACGAAGATGGTCTGGCCATTGACGAAGTCGGATCCGTCGGAGGCCAGCCACACGGCGGGTCCGGCCAGGTCCTGCACGGTCCCCCAGCGGTGCGCGGGGGTCCGGCCCAGGATCCAGGCGTTGAACTGCTCATCGTCAACAAGGTTTTGGGTCATCTCGGTGTGGATGTAGCCCGGCGCGATCCCGTTGATCTGCAGGCCCGAGGCGGCCCATTCCGCGGTCATGGCCCGGGTCAGGTTCCGCAGGCCGCCCTTCGCCGCGATGTAGGGCGCGATGGTGGGCCGGGCGAGGTCGGTCTGGACCGAGCAGATGTTGATGATCTTGCCCCGGCCCCGCGGGATCATGTGCCGGGCCGCTTCCCGCCCCACCAGGAACGCGCTGGTCAGGTCCGTGGAGATGACCCGTTCCCAGTCGGCCACGTCGAGCTCAAGCATCGGGACCCGGTGCTGGATGCCGGCGTTGTTGACCAGGATGTCCAGCGGGCCCACGTTCTCCTCCACCCAGGCGATGCCCCGGGCGGCCCCGGTGTCGCTGGTGACGTCGAAGGCGCAGCTGTGCACCCGGCCCGGCGCGTAGTCCGCGGCCATCGCGGCCTCGGCGGCCTTGAGCCGCTCGGGGTTGATGCCGTTGAGCACCACGGTGGCGCCGGCGTCGGCCAGGGCCCGGGCCAGGGCGTTGCCGATTCCCCGGCTCGAACCGGTCACCAGGGCCACGCGCCCGGTCAGGTCAAAAAGTCCGCTCATGGTTCACTGATCCTCATTTGGTCTTTGCTGCTGTGTTGGCTGTTGGCTTGTCGCTGGGGTTGTCACGCGCGTTGTCGCTGAGGTTGGAAATGGCCTGCCGCACGACGGCGAGGTCCCGGTCCCCCAGCCCCTGGCGCTTGAGTTCCGCGTAGAGCTCGGCGCCGGCGGCCGCCATCGGTACTGCGGCACCCGCGGCTGCGGCGCTCTCGAGCACGAAGGAGAGGTCCTTGTGCATGAACTTGGCAGGCCCGGTGGGCTCGTAGTCCCTGGCGGCGAGTCGTGGGCCCACGATGTCCAGGACCCGGCTGCCCGCGAGTCCGCCGGCGAGCACCTCGTAAAGGGCGGGCACCTCCATGCCGGAGCGTTCGGCGAGCTCCGCGGCCTCGGCGAGCGCCGCCGTCGTGGTTCCCACGATCAGCTGGTTGCACGCCTTGGCGAGCGACCCCGATCCCAGCGGTCCCAGCCGCCGCACGGTGCTGCCCATCGCGCCGAAGAGCGGCAGGAGCCGGCGGAAGTCGCCGTCGCTGGCGCCCGCCATGATGGCGAGGGTGCCGTCCGCCGCGCCTTTGGTGCCGCCGCTGACGGGCGCATCGACGACGACGGCGTTGCCCCCGCTCGCCTCGGCGACCCGTGCCCCGAAGTCCCGCACTCCGGACGGCGACACGCTGCTCATCACCACGACGGCGGTTCCGGGCGCGGGCGGGCTGGCGGCCCAGCCGGCCAGGAGCGCGGCACTCGCATCCTCAATGTCGGACAGATCCGGCAGCATGAAGACAATGACGGGCTGGTCGCGAAGCGTCTCGACCCTGGCCACGCGCGAGCCGCCCAGGGCCTCGAAGGCGTCCAGCGCCGCCGGCGAACGGTTCCAGGCGGTGACGGTCCATCCTGCCGCGAGGAGGTTGGCGGCCATCGGCGCGCCCATCAGGCCGAGGCCGACAAACCCGGCCTCCCTGCGGTCCATCTCCATGCGTTGCCCTCACTTCGTCGTGGTTAATCTTGAGATTCTGTTCAGCATCCTAGCCTCCATTCAGTATGATGAACACTATGACGCCCAAAACCACCGTCGCGATCGCCGTCCCGCTCGAAGCAGAGCTGGTGGACCGCATCCGCGCCGTAGATCCGTCCGTGACCGTCCTCTACGACCCCGAGCTCTTGCCGCCGGAACGTTTTCCCGCCGACCATGCTGGTGACCCGGATTTCCGCCGGACGCCGGAGCAGGAAGAGCGCTACTGGGACATGCTCAACAAGGCCCAGGTCCTGTACGGGCTCCCCAACGAAAGCCCGGCAGGCCTCGCCCGGATCGCCGGCAGCAATCCCCGGCTAGAGTGGATCCATGCCATGGCGGCCGGCGCCGGCGGTGCCGTGAAGGCATCGGGGCTGGACGCCGCGACGCTGCAGAAGTTCAGGGTCACCACCTCGGCCGGGGTGCACGCCCTGCCGCTCGCCGAGTTCGCCGCCCTGGGCATCCTCAACGGCTTCAAGCGCAGCGCCGAGCTGGCCCAGGACCAGGCGGCCAAGCTCTGGCCCGAGCTCCGCACCCCCACCCGCCTGGTCAACGGCTCCCGCCTGGTGGTCACCGGACTCGGCGAGATCGGGCTCGAGACCGCCCGGATCGCCCGCGCCCTGGGCATGAGCGTCAGCGGGACCAAGCGGACCGTGGAGGCCATCGACGGGATCGAGACGGTCACGGACAACGACCGCCTCGCCGGCCTGCTGGGCACCGCAGACGCCGTCGTCAATACCCTGCCCGGCACGCCGTACACCGAGAAGCTCTTCAGCCGCGACGTCTTCGCCGCCATGAAGCCCGGAACGGTCTTCGTCAACGTGGGCCGCGGCACCGTGGTGGATGAAGAGGCGCTTCTGGAGGCCCTGGGCAACGGCCAGGTCTCCTATGCCTGCCTCGATGTCTTCGCCGTGGAGCCGCTGCCGCAGGACAGCCCGCTGTGGAACCACCCCAGGGTGATGGTGTCCCCGCACACCTCGGCGCTCAGTGCCGCCGAAAACCGGCTGATCACCGAACGCTTCTGCAGCAACCTGCGGACCTACCTCGACGGCGGCGAACTCCCACACCTTGTGGACACGGTGCACTTCTACTGAGTCCACTCTTCCGCACTGCACAGCGCCGCAGCGCACACAGGGCGGCCCACCGGAAACGGTTGGGCCGCCCTTTGCGTTGGGCGAGGCCGGTTCCACCCGGCGACGCGGGTATTCGGGTCGCGCAGAAACGGCCGTGGCCCCCTCCTGGGTGGAAGGGGCCACGGCCTGTGCTGCGCGGAAGGAGCGTCTGCTGCCCGGATTCGCCTAGTGCGCATCCTCCGTCAGGAGAAGGTCGCGTCCCACCGTCTCGGGTGTGAAGAAGGTGGTGACGAAAGAGATCAGCGCCAGGACCAGCGAGTAGATGGCGAGCACCAGCCAGGAATGGTCCGTGGCGGCCAGCAGCGCGGCGCCGACCAGCGGGACCAGGCCGCCGGCCAGGACGGCGGAGAGCTCCCGGCTCATGGCCACGCCGGTGAAGCGGTACTGCGAGCCGAAGAGTTCAGGCAGCAGCGGGCACTGCGGGCCGAGCATGGACTGAACGCCGAGGGCGATGCCCACCACCATGACAATCCAGACCAGCGTGACATTGCCCAGCGTCACCAGGTAGAACGCCGGAAGCGCGATGAGCGCCTGGAACAGTGCACCGTAGCGGTAGACCGGCACCCGGCCGAACCTGTCGGACAGCGCACCGAAAGTGATCACCATGACGGCCGCGAAGCCCGCGGCGATGAGCAGGCCGACCGGACCGATGAACTTGTCGCCGGGAAAAACGCCGTCCTTGGCCGCCAGGAACGCGATGAGCAGGGCGGAGTAGATCGAGGAATTGCCGTTTTCGCCCATCCGCAGGCCGATGCCGATCAGCACGTTCTTCTTCGAGTGCTTCCACAGCTGGCCGATGGGGTTCTTGACTACATTCTTGTGCTTTTCCAGTTCCTGGAAGACGGGCGTTTCCTTCAGCCGGAGCCGGATGAAGATGGCCACCACAACCAGGAGCACGCTGGCCAGGAAGGGCACCCGCCACAGCCAGCCCTCCAGGACGGCCTTGTCTGCCATGGCAATGAGCGCGAACGTTCCGGCGCCGAGCAGGGTTCCCAGCTGGATGCCGACGAACGGGAGCGAAGCGAAGAAGCCACGACGGCGGCGCGGCGCGACTTCGGAAATCAGCGTGGTGGCGCCGGCCTGTTCAGCGCCGGCACCCAGTCCCTGCAGGATGCGCAGCGTCACCAGAAGAACGGCGCCGAGCATGCCGGCCTGTTCGTACGTCGGCAGCAGGCCGATGGCGAAGCTGGCGGTCCCCATCAGGCCGATGGTGAGGATCAGGACCATCTTGCGGCCGAACCGGTCGCCGATGTAGCCGAAGACCATCCCGCCGAAGGGCCGGGCCGCGAAGCCCACACCGTACGTGGCGAAGGATGCAATCAGGGCCCCGTCCTCGCCGAGCGGCTTGAAGAACAGCGGGCCAAAGATCAGGGCGGAGGCCAGCCCGTAGATGTAGAAGTCGTAGTACTCCAGCGCGGAGCCCACAGAGCTGGCAAGCGTTGCCCGTCGCAGCTGTTCCGGATCGACGACGGCGCCGTCCGCTTCAGCGAGCGGTGTATTAGTACTAGTTGTCACAAGCACTCCCTCAAGAACACTCCAGACCCCCGTTGGTCTGGTGGGTGTGAGCAACCCCAAGGAGTCGATCACTATGCTGAACAGAGTACAGCATAGTGATCGCCTAGCCAATGAATAATCAGATTTATTCCGGACGTCCCGAAACGCTCAGCAGCGCTGGCCCCTAGCCCATGGGATTACCGAGGGACCGGGCGAGGTCCTGGAGTTCCTTCACCATCATGGCGCCCTGCTCCTGCGAGTAAGTCGCCTTCAGCGCGGTGACCGAAAGGCCGAGGCTGGGCCCGTGTGCGCCCCGGGTCGGGACGGCGACGGCCAGGCACACGACGCCGGTGGTGGATTCCTCGTCCTCGAACGCATACCCCTGCTCCCGGATGAGCGTGAGCTGCGCCTTGAGCTCGGCACCCGTGCGCAGCGACTTCGGCGTCAGGACCGGAAGAGTCGCGTCGTCGGGAAACATCTCGTCGACGTCGTGATCATGCAGCCGCGCGATCAGGGCCTTGCCCACGGCACAGAGGGACACAGGCATCTTGTCGCCGATATTGGACGTCAGGCGCACCGCCGGGTGCCCTTCGTAGCGGGCGAGGTAGATGACATTTGTTCCGTCCAGCATGGCGATCCGGACCGTCTCTCCCGAGAGTGTCGGGGCCTGTTCACAGAAGCGGTAGAACTCCTGGACCTCGTCGAGGCGGCTGAGGTAGGCAGCACCCAGCTCAACCAGCTTCCGGCCGAGGGTGAACTCCGCGCCCTGGCGGCTGATAAGCCTCGCCTCCTCGAGCGCGAGCAGGAGGTTGGAGGTGGAGGACTTAGGGATTCCCAGCTCCCGGGACAGGTCACTGAGCGTGAGGCGTCCGGTCGCGGATGCCGCCAGGGCTTCCAGCACGGCGGCGGCACGGGTGACAGCCGGTGCGGGTGACGCGCTCCCCAATCCGTCGGAGGGTCGGGAAACTCGGGAATCGGCCATGATTCTCCTTCAGGTATCGCGCGCAAGTCGCCGCGCCACTCGTTCGAATGCCGTCCAGTCAGCTGAACACTAACCATCATAATGTCTGGCGCCTCGAACCGGGACCGGCAAAGCCCGTGCATCCATTGCTCCCCTGTCGGCGGGCCTCGTCGGGGACCGCCGGCCCCTTAGGCGGCAGACACCACGGGGTTCGTCAGCTCGCCGATGCCGGCAATGTGGCACGTGACGGTGTCGCCGGGGACGATCGGCGCACACTCGGCGGGGAATCCCGTCAGCACCAGGTCACCCGGGTGAAGAGTCATGAAGGAAGTGAGATAGGTGAGGATTTCCTCCACCTTCCAGCCAAGGTCGGCGGAGCTGGCTGCCTGGAGTTCCCGACCGTTGTGTTTGATGCCGATCGCCAGGTCGTCACCGTTCAGGTCCGTGACGATCCAGGGCCCCACGGGCGTGAACGTGTCCTGGCTCTTGGCGCTGATCCACAGCTCATCGGATTCCTGCAGATTCCTGGCGGAGACGTCATTTCCTATGGTGTAGCCCAGGACCGCGCCCATGGCGTTGCCGGGCGTCAGTCCGCGGGCCCTGCTCCCGATGACGAGGGTCAGTTCGGCCTCCGGCTCGACGCGCCCCACGCCCGGCCGGAGTTCAACCGCGTCCCCCGGGCCGACCACGCTGGTGGACGCCTTGTGGAAGGCCTGCGGCGGAAGCCCGCGACCGGCGGCACCGGTATTGTGCGCCATGCCCAGGACGTTGGCCGGGACACAGGGCGCGAGGAACGTGAACGACGCTTCCTCCACCGTCGCGCCGGCCCCCCAACCGCTGCGGGGCAGGCTGCCGGCATTGGCGGCAGAACCCGGGAACGGAGAGGGTGTCACCGTCCACGCCCTGCCCGCCGCACTGCCAAAGTCCGCTGCGTCGTTGGCGACGAAGAAGTATTCGTCCGCGGCAGCCGGGGAAAGCGGGCGGACTCTGGCGATTCGGCGGGCACTCGTAGCGGTCATGAAAACATCCTAGGCGGCGGACTCCCGGGGCCCGCGATTAGGCCATCGAGTGGCGTAATTCCGGCGCGCAGAAACCCCGCCGGTGTTTCACATTTCCAAGCGTTCACGGTATATTCATTACAAGCCTTCCACCGCGGCATCCCCCAATAGTCGCGGTGGAAGGCTTTTCCAATGCCCGGGTGATACCAGGGTCCGGGGTCCCCTTTTTTGCTGGCCGGGCCGGGCGATTGTTGCCCGCGCAGGCAGCCTACGCGGCGTCCGCAACGGCCCCCCGCAGCCGCCAGCCCCCACCGAGGCCGTCCCGGATCAGTTCCATGGTGGTCAGGGCAGATCCGCGGTTGCGGCCGAGCTTCGCCTGGACCTGCCAGACTTCGACGTCCACGCGGCTCAGGCCCTTGGGCATCCGGCGCTCGGCCTCCCACCAGCTGACCCGCTCGAACCAACGCACGGGCTCGGCCCCGATCAACCATTCCCTGCCCCCGCGCACTACCGCCAGGGGCCGCCCGTCCGGGCCTGTTTTCACCATCACGTGTTCCATGCCCGTCACAGTAGGGCGGAGCCCTGACATTTTCGGGGCGCACAGCATCCCCCGCCGGAACGCACAAAACCCCGCCCTTCCGGACCGCGTGGTCCGGAAAAGCGGGGTTTTCTGTGGTGGGTCCTACCGGGATCGAACCGATGACATCCACGGTGTAAACGTGGCGCTCTACCAGCTGAGCTAAAGACCCAAACCGCGGCATCCGCGCCTCAGCGCTTCAACCAACGAACAGCTACTGTACCGGATGTCACCGGCCAAGCGCCAATCGGCCCGGCCGTCTCTACAGGGGCGGCAGCTCGGCGGCGAGCCAGGTCAAGGCCCCGCTGACGCCTGCCTCCAGCTTGATGGTGGCGAGGCCGTCCCCGCGGGTCGGTCCCCTGTTGATGATGACCACGGCTTTGCCCTGCTTCGCCGCATGGCGGACAAAACGCAGGCCGCTCATCACGGTGAGCGACGAGCCGGCCACCAGGAGCGCCCGGGCGGCGTCGACCATGGCGTACGAGCGCTCCACCCGGTCCCTGGGCACGTTTTCCCCGAAGTACACGAAGTCCGGTTTTAGGGTGCCGCCGCAGGCCGGACAACGGGCGACGATGAACGATCCAATCAGTTCGGTGTCCTCGACGGCGGCATCGGCGTCCGGCGCCATTTCAACCACCCCGGYCGCCTGTGCCCGTTCCAGGAACCCGGGGTTGAGTTCTTCCAGGACTCCGGCCAGCATCCGGCGGCTGAACCGCCGGTGGCAGTCCAGGCACACCACCTGGTCGAACCGGCCGTGCAGGTCCACGACGTTGACGCTGCCGGCGTCCTCGTGGAGCCGGTCCACGTTTTGTGTGATGAGGCCGGTGAGAAGCCCCCGTTGCTCCAGCCGGGCTACAGCGGCATGGCCATCGTTCGGATCCGCCCTGCGCAGATGTGACCAGCCGATGTGGTTGCGGGCCCAGTAGCGCTGCCGGTTTCCCGGCTCGCCGATGAATTCCTGGTAGGTCATGGGGGTCCGCGGTGCGGCGCCGGGCCCGCGGTAGTCGGGGATGCCTGAATCCGTACTCAGGCCGGCGCCTGTCAGCACGGCGAACTGCTCCCCGGACAGGAGTCCGTGGATGTCTTGCAGGGCCTCCAATTCGGTGCGCTGGAGTTCCGCGGCGCTCCCGGCGGCCGTAACCGGCGGGAGGCTGGCAAACCCGGTCATGCCGATTCCTGGCCGCCGCTGCCTCACCGGATCAGCTCCCGCCGAGTCCTGTGAGGGCCGCCCGATATTCGGAGAAGTCGCGGGCCTGGCCGCGCGGATTCACCACGACGTAGCGGACGATTCCCGCAGCGTCGATGATGAAGGTGCCGCGCAGCGCCATGCCGCTGTCAGGGTCGAACACACCGTAAGCCGAGGCCACGGCGCCGTGCGGCCAGAAGTCGGCCAGCAGATCGAAGCCGTAGCCTTCCTTTTCGGCATAGGCACGCTGGGCGAATTTGCTGTCCACCGAGACTGCCAGCACGACGGCGTCGGCATCCTCGAACAGTGCCAGGTTGTCCCGGATTTCGCAGAGTTCCCCGGTGCAGATCCCGGAGAAGGCAAACGGGTAGAAGACTATGGCGACGTTGCGGCCGCGGAAGTCCGAGAGGCGCACCGGTTCGCCGAATTGATTGGCGAGCTCGAAATCCGGTGCGGGATCGCCGACGCCGGGAACGGGACTCACGGCGGAGCCCGGCCCGGAGGCCTCGCGCTGGACCGCTTGGGTCACTTGTTCTTCCGCGTGACCAACCGGGTGGCGCTCCAGTCCTTCGAGACGCCGGCGGAGGTGGTGTAGTGGAGCCCTGCGGTGGGCGCGGCGTCCTGGATGTCCGCGGGCGAGACGTAGCCGTCCCGGCCGGACTTGGGAGTCAGGACCCAGACAACGCCGCCCTCGGTGAGAGTGGTCAGCGAGTCGACCAGCGTGTCCACAAGGTCTCCGTCACCTGCCCGCCACCAGAGAATGGCGGCATCGACMACCTCGTGATCGTCCTCATCGAGAAGCTCAGAGCCCGTGAGATCTTCGATATCGTCCCGCAAGTCGAAGTCGACATCGTCGTCATAACCGAATTCCTGAATCAGGTCCCCGTCTTTGAAACCCAGTTTCTCCGCCACATTTACCGAAGTGGCGGCGTCGGCCTCGCTCACGTGTTGCTCCTATGCTTTTTGAATTGCTTCATGTTTTCAATGGCACTAGTGATTTCCATTACTCCAAGCCAACACCCTTTGAGCTCTCGCTTCAAGCTGTTGGCACCGCGATCCGCCATATTCTGCGTCACACAGGCCGATCCGGAGGCTGCCGGGCAGCGCTTCGTCACACAACCAGTATGCCCGTGAAATACGGGGACGGGTCCATAGGGCGGCTACGCATCCATCAGCCCGCACGGCTAGAGTGGCTGATGACGACTACGCCTGCGCGGGCAACCGCCCGGCTAATACACAGGCAGGCGTACCGTGATTGGACCTTGCCCGGCGCATACGACCGGGCTGATGTAACCGATATGTCGCACACGTCGCGTTCACGCCAGGCAGTCACCCTGCCCGGAGCTGAGGGTGCCGATAGATGCGCTCAAAGAGAGGTTGGACGTGGCTGCAGGAGAAGATACCTCCCATATCCTCAGCGGGTTGACAAACCAGCTGCCTGATCGTGATCCGGAAGAGACCGCCGAATGGCTGGAGTCCCTGGATACCCTGATTCAGGAACAAGGCACCGAACGTGCCCAGTACATTATGCGAAGCCTGCTCCAGCGGGCCGGCGCGCAGTCCGTGGGTGTTCCGATGGTCACCACCACGG
>NZ_JBFTZW010000049.1:0-24093 GCF_056406555.1 Arthrobacter sp. P1_B4 | reverse complement strand
GCCCATGAGCCCTGCGCACCCGGAAAACTGGCCCGTACACACTGAAAAAGGAACCGTGGACGCCGCGCTGCTGCGGGACGTCGCCGCCCTTGTCGCCGCGGCGGAAGAGTCCGACGGCAATCCGCCGCTGTCCGAACAGACCCTTGTCACGCTGCGCGCCGGCGATACGGGCGAGCACTCGGTGCTTGCCCTGGCCCTCTATGCCCCTGACGACAAGTTGGATCCCGCGACGGCGCAGGACCTGGCCGGCGTCGCCGTCGTCATCGAGGAACCCGACGGCACCGGCATCCTCGAGGTCGCCGTCCATCCCAGCTACCGCAACCAGGGCGTGGGCGACCGCTTGCTGGGCGAACTGAAGACCGTCCGCGGCTTCGCCGGCCTGAAAGCCTGGTCCCACGGAAACCACGAGGCCGCGGCCGACCTCGCAGCCCGCTACGGCTACGGCGCCGTGCGTGAGCTGTGGAAGATGCGGTTGATGACGGCGGCAGCGGCCCTGCCGGAGGCGCACCTCCCGGACGGCGTACAGCTCCGCACCTTCGTGCCCGGCCGGGACGAGGACGCCTGGCTGGCCGCAAACAAGGCCGCTTTCGCCCACCACCCGGAGCAAGGCAACATGACGCGGGCCGATCTGGACGCCCGGATGGCCGAACCGTGGTTTGATCCCGCGGGCTTCCTGCTGGCCGTCGACCCGGCGGACCGGATCCTGGGATTCCATTGGACCAAGGTGCACCCCCGGCACGGCGACCACCCCGCAATGGGCGAGGTCTACGTGGTGGGCGTGACCCCCGATGCCCAGGGGTCCGGGCTCGGCAAGGCCCTCACGGTCGCCGGCATCAGGCATCTCCAGGGCTTGGGGCTCCGCGCCGTCATGCTCTACGTCGATGCCGACAACACCCCCGCCGTCGCCCTCTACCGCCGGCTCGGATTCACCCGCTGGGATGTCGATGTGATGTACGCGCCGCTGCCGCAGCAGCCAGCACAGGCCGCCGCTCCCGCGCCGGACCGCGTTAGTCAAGTCGGCGGATAACCGTCCCGGCCCGGGCCGAAACCTGGGGTCATCCGGCCATGATTGCTTGTAAGGTTGAAGCTACATCGCGCCAGCATTGAGGAGACACCATGCCACGGGATACCGCCCGGACATCCACGTCTGAACCAGCAACGCCGGAAAAGGGGACGCGTCCGGTACGTGCACGCTTTGGCTCCTCCGAAGTGCCGGCCTCGCGCGCCACGCAGGACCGGATCGATATTCCGGAGTTCGCGCCGAACCCGGAACCGGAAGGCGACATCCGCCCCGACCGGTTTCTGGACCGGGAACTGAGCTGGCTTGCGTTCAACGCGCGGGTCCTGGAATTGGCCGAGGACCCCAACCTGTACCTGCTGGAGCGGGTCAGCTTCCTGTCCATCTTCGCCTCCAACCTGGACGAGTTCTTCATGGTCCGGGTGGCCGGGCTGAAGCGGCGGATCGCCACGGGGCTCGCCGTCCCCTCCCCTGCCGGGCTGAGCCCCATGCAGGTCCTGGAGCAGATCGGGGAGGAGGCCCACCGGCTGCAGCAGCGCCACGCCCGGGTCTACGCCGAACAGATCCGTCCGGCGCTGGCCTATGAGCACATCCACCTGATGCACTGGGAGGAACTCGACTCGCAGGCCAAGGACCAGCTCAGCGCCATGTTCGCGGAAAAAGTTTTCCCGATCCTGACGCCGCTGGCCGTGGACCCGGCGCACCCGTTCCCCTACATCTCCGGGCTGTCCCTGAACCTCGCCGTGGTGGTCCGCAACCCGGTCAGCGACAAGGAGCTCTTCGCCCGTGTCAAGGTCCCTGACCAGCTCCCGCGCCTGATCTCCATCGACGGCGCCCGCGCCGGCTCCGTCCCGGGACGGGTGGCACGGTTCATCGCGCTCGAAGAAGTGATCGCCGTGCACCTGGACCAGCTGTTCGCCGGCATGGAGGTCCTGGAACACCACATCTTCCGCGTGACCCGCAACGAGGACGTCGAGGTCGAAGAGGACGACGCCGAAAACCTGCTGCAGGCCTTGGAGAAGGAACTCCTGCGCCGCCGGTTCGGCCCGCCCGTCCGCCTTGAGGTCACCAATGACATCAACCCGAACATCCGTGCCCTGCTGATCCGCGAGCTCGGCGTCGAGGAATCCGAGGTCTACTCCGTGCCGGCGCCGCTGGACCTGCGCGGACTCTCGGTGATTGCCGGGATCGACCGGGCGGACCTGCACTACCCCAAGCACGTCCCGCACACCTCGCGCTACCTCAACGAATCGGAAACGTCCAAGGCGGCCAACGTCTTTGCCGCCATGCGGCGACGGGACATCCTCCTGCACCACCCGTACGACTCCTTCTCCACGTCGGTCCAGGCGTTCCTGGAACAGGCAGCCGCGGACCCCAAAGTCCAGGCCATCAAACAGACCCTGTACCGCACGTCCGGTGACTCCCCGATTGTCGATGCCCTGATTGACGCCGCCGAGGCCGGCAAGCAGGTCCTGGCGCTCGTGGAGATCAAGGCGCGCTTTGACGAGCAGGCGAACATCTCCTGGGCCCGGAAACTGGAACAGGCAGGCGTCCATGTGGTGTACGGCATCGTGGGGCTCAAGACCCACTGCAAGCTCTCCCTCGTGGTCCGCCAGGAAGTGGACGGCCTGCGCCGCTACTGCCACATCGGCACTGGCAACTACCACCCCCGTACGGCCCGCTACTACGAGGATCTGGGCCTGCTGACGGCGAACGAACAGGTCGGCGAAGACCTTTCGAAGCTGTTCAACCAGCTCTCCGGCTACGCGCCGAAGTCCACGTTCAAGAGGCTGCTCGTGGCGCCGCGCTCGGTCCGTTCCGGGCTGATCGACAGGATCGAAACCGAGATCAGGAACGCCCGGGCCGGCATCCCCGCCCGCGTCCAGATCAAGGTCAATTCGATGGTGGACGAAGCCATCATCGATTCCCTGTACCGCGCGTCCCAGGCCGGAGTGCAGGTGGATGTCATTGTCCGCGGCATCTGCTCCCTGCGGCCCGGCGTTCCCGGCCTGAGCGAGAACATCACGGTCCGCTCCGTGCTGGGCCGCTTCCTGGAACACTCCCGCGTCTTCGCGTTCGCCAATGCCGGCGACCCGGTGGTTTACATCGGCTCGGCCGACATGATGCACCGCAACCTCGACCGCCGGGTTGAAGCCCTCGTGCAGCTGACGAGCGGCGACGACACGAGCTATGTCCTGGACTTGCTCAACCGCTACATGGTGCCCGAAACGGCGAGTTGGCATTTGGACAAGCAGGGTGAATGGACCCGCCACCACCTGGCGGAAGACGGCCAGGACCTCAAGGACGTGCAGTCCTGGCTGCTCGCCTCCCGCTCGCGCCAGCGCTCGACCAGCCTGCGGTAGGGATCGTGAGTGTGAGCAGCGATGCACTGGTTGCGGACCAGGCTGACCAACCCGGTGAAGAGGTTTCCGTCACGGCGGCGGGCGCCATCCCGTGGCGCCTCAATTCGGTAAACAAGGACCAGCTCGAGGTCCTGCTGATCCACCGTCCGCGGTATGACGACTGGTCCTGGCCGAAGGGCAAAATCGACGCCGGCGAGACCATCCCGGAGTGCGCCGTGCGCGAGGTGGAGGAGGAGATCGGGCTCACCGCCCCCCTGGGGATCCCGCTCCCGCCCATCCACTACCATGTGGCGGCCGGGCTGAAGGTGGTCCACTACTGGGCGGTCGACGTCGACGGCGCCGCCTTGATCCCGGACGGCACGGAAGTCGACAGCGTCATGTGGTGCCCGCCCGAGAAGGCCGCCCGCCTCCTGAGCAACCCGAGCGACATCGAGCCGCTGCAGCACCTGGTGAACGCCCACGACCGCGGGGAGCTGGCGACCTGGCCGCTGCTGATCGTGCGCCACGCGAAGGCCAAGCCCCGCTCGTCCTGGTCCAAGGCCGAGGGCGACCGTCCGCTGGCCGCCACCGGCATGCGGCAGGCGCAGTCGGTGGGGCGGCTCCTGCAGGCGTGGAAGCCCGCGCGGATCGTTTCAAGCCCGTGGCTGCGGTGCGTGGCCACCATCGCACCCTACGCCAAGGCGGCCGACGCCAAGGTCAAGCTCAACGAGGCCCTCACCGAGCACCGGCACAGCCGCAGCCCGCACAAGACGGCAGCCGTCGTCGAGGGATTGTTCGACAAGCAGCGGGCCGTGGCGCTGTGTACGCACCGTCCGGCCCTGCCCACGGTCCTGAAGCAACTCGCGAAGCACATGAACTCCCGGCTGCGGGACCTGCTGCCGTCCTCGGACCCGTTCCTGGCGCCGGGCGAGATCGTGGTATGCCACGTCGCCCGCGGCAGCAAGAAAAAAGTGGTCGCGGTGGAGCGGTTCAAGCCGTTCGACGACTGAGGTCCTTGACCCCGGGGGGCCCTAAGCCTAGTTTGTATCAATAGCTTGATACATTACTGCTGAATCTTGGGGGATTCCGTGCCGGTCCTGCTGAACGTGCCGCCGATGCTGTTGCTCGGCCCGGCGATCGCCGCCCTGCTGGTGTATGCCGTTCTGCGGTGGGTGATCTGGGCTCCCGGGACCGGAACGTCGCCGCAGACAGTGTCGGAGCACGGGCTGTGGGTAGGTGTGATCGGCTGGCTCGCGAGCTCACTCCAGGGCGCCATGACCCTGGGCATCATCCCGGCCAATCCGTCAGCGTCCGCCGTGGTGGGCGCCGACTCGATCATCCCGGCGCTGGCATGGCCCGTCCTGGGCTGCCTGGGCGTGCATGCCCTGGGACAGGTCAGCTACCCGGGTCCGCGGCGAATGCGGCGGCAGGCCGTGCTGTCCGTGCGGCGCATCAAAGACTTCCTGCCCCGCAGGCTGGCATTGACCACGGCTGCGATCTTCGTCTCGGCTGCCGCGGCCATCGCCCGGACTGCCACGCTGCCCGGGTTCGCGGCCGTGGCTCCCACTACGGTCAGCGACGGCGCGTACGGCTACTACAACAGCGGCGGCGACGGCCGTATCCCCGGACCGGAGGTGGCCGCCTGGCTCGGCGGCGCCCTGCTGGTGCTGGCCGTCGGCACGTGGCTGGTTTTGTGGCTGATCGGCCGCCGCCGACAGCTGGAGTCCCTTGACGCGGCGGACAACGCTGTACTGCGGACCATCGCGATGAACCGGCTGCTGCGCACAGTGTCCACAGTGGCTGCCGGCTTGGCAGTCATCGCGGGGAACTTCGCGGCCCGTCCCGATCCGGCCCAGCAAACGGGATCGTGGACGAACTTCGCCGGCCTCGCGGCGACCGTGGTTCTGCTCGTGATGTGGTGGTGGCGGCCGCCTCGGCTTGCTTCCGCCGGGCTGGGCGTCCGGAACCGGCCGGAATCAGGGATCGCCACCGGCCGCCAGCACCCGGCCGCCAGGCTGGTCTCCTCACTTGGAGCGCTCCTGGGCCTCGCGGCCGCCGTGCCGCTGGTCGCCGGAGCCTTCCTCGCCCCCGTGATCATGGCGGCCGCCGGCTACGGACTTGCGGGACTCGTGGCCCTGATGGGCATCTGCGTCCTACTGGTCATCGCCGGAGGCGAGCTGGTCCTGCAGCGCAACTACGGATCGCCCGAGGCGCCGCGCACCTGGCCCCGGCAGCCGGTCAACGCCGCCCTGCTGACCACGGCGGTCCTGGCGCTGCTGGTCTTCCTGGCAGCCCTCGCCGTCACCACCGCGGGGCGGGCCCTGCTGGCCGAAGATTCCGGCTGGGTTCCGGTTGCGCTGCTCACGGCCGGGACCTGCGTTGCCGCCCTGCCGGCGTTCCTCCGGGCCCGGTCCCGCCAGGGCATCCGCGACGCCCCGCGCGGTCTGGACGCCGCGCTGCGCGCCATCACTGTCCACCGCATCGTGCGGACCCTCGCCGCAACCCTCACGGCCCAGGCCGGTGTCCTGCTGCTGACCCAGACCAACGCCTGGGCGGCGGTGTTCGGGTCGGACGCGTTCGGCGACGCCGTCGATCCGGCCGCCGGATCGTGGTGGCCCGCGACCCTGGCCGGCGCTGTCCTGGCCGCCAGTGCCGTGCTCATCGCCGTCGTCCCCGTGGGCGGCCTGGCCCGGAAGACCCCGGCTCCCCTGCCGCGGAAGGAAGTCGCCGCATGACGGCGGGCATCGCCATCAACCTGCGTTCGCCGGTTCCCCCCTTCGAGCAGATCCGGACGCAGATCGCCTCCCTCATCAGCCTCGGGACGCTTGCAGCGGGAACCCGGCTGCCAACCGTCCGCAGCCTCGCGTCGGACTTGGGCCTCGCTGCCGGGACAGTCGCGCGGGCCTACAAGGAACTCGAACTGGCCGGACTGGTCGAAACCCGGCGGCGCAACGGCACGGTGGTCGCCGGCAGCCAGCCGATCCTGCCCCCGCCCGCACTTCCCCCGGGCACGGTCCCGGTGGAGGTGATCGCCGCCGTCGACCGCTGCATTACGGAAGGCCGCACAGCCGGGCTCGACGACGCGGCACTGCTGGCGATCCTGCGGGCGAGGCAGGGCGGGTCACACAAATAAGGAGAGCCGGCGAGTTCTCAGTAGACTGGAACGGTGAGCATCCCTACGCCCTATGAAGACCTCCTGCGCGACGTCCTCGAGCACGGCACGCACAAATCGGACCGCACCGGCACCGGCACCCTGAGTGTTTTTGGCCGCCAGCTCCGCTTCGACCTGAGCAAGAGCTTCCCGCTGATCACCACCAAGCGGGTGCATTTCAAGTCCGTGGCGGTGGAGCTGCTCTGGTTCCTCCGCGGCGACACGAACGTCAAATGGATGCAGGACCAGGGCGTCACCATCTGGGACGAATGGGCCGACGCCGACGGCGAACTCGGTCCCGTTTACGGGGTCCAGTGGCGTTCCTGGCCCACGCCCGACGGCGGCCACATCGACCAGATCGCCGAACTCATCAAGAACCTGAAGTCCAACCCGGATTCGCGCCGGCACATCGTCTCGGCCTGGAACGTCTCCGAACTCAAGGACATGGCCCTGCCCCCATGCCACGCGTTCTTCCAGTTCTACGTGGCGGACGGCAAGCTTTCGTGCCAGCTGTACCAGCGGTCAGCGGACACCTTCCTGGGCGTGCCCTTCAACATCGCGTCCTACGCCTTGCTGACACGCATGATCGCGCAGCAGACCGGCCTGGAACCGGGCGAATTCGTCTGGACCGGCGGGGATGTCCACATCTACGACAACCACATGGACCAGGTCCTCAAGCAGCTCGCCCGCGAGCCCTACGACTACCCCCAGCTGAACATCACCCGCAAGCCGGACTCCATCTTCGACTACACCCTCGAGGACTTCGAGGTGGTCGGCTACCAGCACCACCCGACGATTAAGGCCCCGATAGCCGTATGAGCAACGACAACACCGCGGGCGTGCAGCCCGGCGATTTCACGGAGCAACTCCGAGCGTCCGCCACTGGCCTCGGGCTCGTCTGGGCCCAGACCAGCACCGGGGTGATCGGCAAGGCCGGCGACATGCCGTGGCACCTGCCCGAAGACATGTCGCACTTCAGCCGCCTCACCACCGGCCACCCGGTCATCATGGGACGCAAGACCTGGGAATCATTCCCGGACAAGTACCGCCCCCTGCCCGACCGGACGAACATCGTCATCACCCGCCAGGCCGCCTGGCGGGACACCCCCGGCGCGGAAGGCGCCGTCGCGGTGGCGTCGCTCGATGACGCCTTGCTTGAATCCCAGTTCGTGGCCGGCCATGAGACCGTGTGGATCATCGGCGGCGGCGAAATCTTTGCCCAGTCTCTGGACCTTGCCGACGTCGCCGTCGTCACCACCATCGACACCAGCGCCGAAGGGGACACCTTCGCTCCGGAACTCGGCTACGACTGGACCGTCTCGGCCAGCCTCCCGGCCAACGGCTGGCTGACCTCCGCCAACGGCACCCGCTACCGGATCACGCTGTGGCGCCGGACGGAGGCCAAGTAATGCTGAGGAAGCCAGAAACACTCTTTGTCCTGGGGTACATGCTCCTGCCCCTGCTCGCACTGCTCTCCGCGGTCGTGGGGCTGACCATGATCCTGGGCGGCAACAAGATCCTCGGGGCGATCGTGCTGGTGGTGGTGACCCAGGTCTTCACGTTCGGGGCGGTTTTCGCGCTGCGCCGGCGCAAGGCGGCACTGCTGGAAGAGCCCCGCGGCGACTATAACGCGTGACGTAACCGACTGCGCCGGGCGGGCCGCGAAGTCTAAACTGGGCCCATGACTACAGCAGCTACCCCGTCCGTCGGCCTGGTTGGTTGGCGTGGCATGGTCGGTTCCGTCCTCATGCAGCGCATGCAGGATGAGGGCGACTTCGCCAACATCAACCCGGTCTTCTTCTCCACCTCGAACGCGGGCGGTGCCGCCCCGGCCCTGGCCGGCGCCGCTGCGGGCGCCGCCGGCAAGCTTGAGGACGCGTTCGACCTCGAGACGCTGGCGAAGCTGCCCATTATTGTCACCGCCCAGGGCGGGGACTACACCAAGCAGGTCCACGGCGAGCTCCGCAGCCGAGGCTGGGACGGCCTCTGGATCGATGCCGCCTCCACGCTGCGCATGAATGAGGATTCCATCATCGTGCTGGACCCCATCAACCGGGACGTCATCGACGCCGGCCTCTCCGGCGGGGTGAAGGACTTCGTCGGCGGCAACTGCACCGTGTCCTGCATGCTGATGGGCCTGGGCGGGCTCTTCAAGAACGACCTGGTCGAATGGGGCACGTCCATGACGTACCAGGCGGCCTCCGGCGGCGGGGCACGCCACATGCGTGAACTGCTGAACCAGTTCGGCAGCCTCAACGCCGAGGTCAGCTCCGAACTGGACGACCCGGCGTCGGCGATCCTCGAAATCGACCGCAAGGTCCTGGCACACCAGCGCGCCGGCATCGACGCCACACAGTTCGGCGTTCCGCTGGCCGGTTCCCTGATCCCCTGGATCGACGCGGACCTCGGCAACGGCCAGTCCAAGGAGGAGTGGAAGGCCGGAGTGGAGACGAACAAGATCCTTGGCACCTCCGCCGCGAACCGCGTCGTCATGGACGGCCTGTGCATCCGGATCGGTGCGATGCGCTCCCACTCCCAGGCCCTGACACTGAAGCTGCGCGAGGACCTCCCGGTCGCCGAGATCGAGAAGCTCGTGGACGCGGACAACCAGTGGGCCCGCGTGGTGCCAAACACCAAGGAAGCCTCGATGGCCGAGCTCACGCCCGTGGCGGCCTCCGGCACCCTGGACATTCCGGTGGGCCGGATCCGCAAGCTTGAGATGGGTCCGCAGTACATCAGCGCGTTCACGGTGGGCGACCAGCTGCTGTGGGGCGCCGCGGAGCCGCTGCGGCGCATGCTCCGCATCGCCACCGGAAACCTCTAGGAGCCCGTCCGGGACACGCATACAGGCGGACGTTCAGACACCCCTTCAGGCGGAAGTTCAGGCACCTGTTCCGGCACCTGTTCAGGCGCCAAGGAATCTGCGGTATTTCGCGGCCTGCAGCCCAAAAGACTTTTGGGCGGCGGGCCGCAGCCCGTTAACAGGGTCGAAGGGTTCGGGCACGACGCCGGCTCCCCTGCGGCCCGGCGGCCCGGCCCAGGTGCCGATCACGCCGCCGCCGGCCACAATGGTCTTCTTGAACACGCCGTTGCCGCCGGGGACGATCTTGTCGGCATGCTCCGGCGGCAGCACGAGGGACCGGTCCGCGTAGCCGAGCAGGAATTCATCGAACCCCGGCAGCGCCAGCACCGTGCGCTGACCGGGGACGCCGTCGTCGAGCAGCGCGGCTGTCTCTGCAGAGAGCCAGTAGCTGGTCCCCTCAAACTCCAGCTCCGCCAGCTGGTCCGACACCCGGGCCAGGGCCGCCCGGGTTTCCGTCAGCGGAATGCCGGCCCACCAGGCAAAATCACGTTCCGTGGCGGGGCCGTGACTGCGAAAGTAGCGCAGCAGCCACTCGGCGATGCCGTCGGAACGGTCCAGGGTCCGCGACTCGGTGATCCAGTCGCCAAAGGCCACGACCAGCTGCTGGTTGCCGGCCAGCGGCCCCTGCACCAGCAACCCCCGCTGGCACAGGATCCCGAGCAGATGAATGCCGCGCTGGGCCGCCGTGGACTGACCCGCCCGTTCGAAGGCCTGGAACAGCTCCGCCCGGCTGGCAGCTCCTCCGGAGACCAGGTGCAGGGCAGTTGCCGCGGCGGCGTCGACGTCCGCTGCCGTGATCTCAAGCTCCCGGTGGCGCCGGGCCAGGCCCTGGATCAGCCGGTCGGAGGTGATGGCCAGCATCCATTTCAAGTCCTCGGGTGCCAGCACGTGCAAAGTACCGCGCATTGGCCAGGAACGGACGATCTCCGCCCGGTCCAGCGCCCCGCGGACGTCTTCGGCGCGGGAACCCGGCACGCGCTGGCCGACGGCCCAGAGCACGGCCTGCAGGTCCTGGGCCTGCATCGCCGTCATGCCGCGGACGGCGTCGGGGACGGACTGAAACCCCGGTCCCAGCAGTCCCTGGGCGGCCAGCCGCAGCCTGCCGATGATTCCGGGGCCAAGCCGGCGGATGCCCGTCACTGCTGCCATGGAACCATGGTAAGCCGCCTGTGTTGCCTGTCGGGTTGTTGCCCGGCTGTTCCCAGCCGCCATCCAGCAGGCTTCCCTACCCTTGAATCATGACTATGAGTGAGGTGTGGCCGCTGCTGCGGCCCCTGTGCCGGAAGCTGGCCCTGCTGGGCTGGGCGTCCAGCGCCGCCGGCATGGCTGCCGGGCTCGCCGTCGCCATCGCCAGCGGCACCCGGCTCTCGCCCATGATGAGCACCCTGCAGCTGGTGGCCGCCTTGTCCATGGCGGTGTCCGTGGCCAGCTTCGTCACGGCCGCGGCGTTGCAGCCGCGGGCACGGTCACGGTCTCAGTCACGGTCTCAGTCACGGTCTCAGGCACGGGTGCAGGCGGCTGTGAAGCACGGCAGCATTGCCCCGCAGGGCCGGGAGCTCCAGCTCGACTATGGCGGCGAATTTCCGGCCACCGTACAGGCCTTCCTGCTCGGCTCCCTGGCGTTCCTCGCCGGCGCCGTGGCGTTTGCGTGCGCCGGACTGGTGCTGCAAAGCGGGCCCAGCGTCCAGTCCGTGGCGTTCTGCCAGGTCTTCCTGCTCGGGGCCGCGGCCTCCGGTTTCACCTTCATGCTTTTCAGCAAAGTGGCACCCCGCCACACGGAACCGTAGCCGGGGCGCGCGGGCGCCCTGCCTGCGCTGCCCCAGCCTTGCCCGGGCAGCGGCCCTTTTCCCGGGACCGGACCTTCCCTAGAGATCGACGCCGATCAGCAGCGGCTCCGGGTGCAGTTCAATGCCGAAACGTTCGGCGACGCCTTGGCGGACCTCGCGCGCGACGGCCAGCATGTCCGCCGCGCTCGCCCCTCCCCTGTTAGTGATGGCGAGGGTGTGCTTGGTGGACAGCGAGGCCCGGCCGCCCGAGACGCTGTCCGGGTCCAGGCCGAAGCCCTTGGCGAACCCGGCCTGGTCGATCAGCCACGCCGCCGAGAGCTTGGTCAGCCCGTCCGCACCGGCGGGGTAACGCGGGGCCTCCTGCGGCAGCCGTGCCGCGACGTCCTCGGTCACGATCGGGTTCGTGAAAAAGGATCCCGTGGAGTAGGTGTCACGGTCGTCCGCGTCCCAGACCATGCCCTTGGACGCCCGGAGCCGCAGCACCTCGCGCCGGACGTCGGTGGAGTAGGCCCGCTGGCCCTGCTCGACGCCGAGCACCCGGGCGAGTTCGGCGTAGCGGACCGGGGCGCTCTTCCGGCCGAGCGGGAGCTGGAATTCCACGGTGAGCACCACATAGCGCGGTGAGCCGTTGACGGTGGTCTGCTTCAGGATGGAGTCCCGGTAGCCGAACTTGAGTTCGGAATTCGTGAAGGTCTTCACCGCGTTGCGTTCCCGGTCCCAGGTGCGCACGACGGCGATCGTCTGGGAGACGTCGGCCCCGTAGGCGCCGACGTTCTGCACGGGGGTGGCGCCCGTGGCACCGGGGATTCCGGAGAGGGCTTCGACGCCGGACCAGGCATGCTTCACGGCGTGTTCAACGAAGGCGTCCCAGTTGTGGCCGGCCTGGACCACCACCGCCACGCCGCCGCAGGAGTCCTCGGCGTCGACGGTGAACCCGTCGGAGGCGATCTTCAGCACCGTGCCGGGGAACCCGGCGTCGGACACCAACAGGTTGGAGCCGCCGCCGATGATCAGCAGGGACTGGCCGGCGGCGTCCGCGGTGCGCACGGCGTCGATGATCGCGGCCTCGGTGCGGGCCTCGATGTAGCTGCCGGCGGGGCCGCCGACGGCGGAGGTGGTCAGGGCGGAGAGCTGGATCTGGGTCACCTGACCAGCCTAGCCGGGATCATCAGCCCGCCTAAGCCGGTGCCGGCCGCACCTGGCTAGCGGCTCTGTCCCGGCAAGGGCACGGGCGCGGGGAGTTTACGGGTAACCGGGGAGAGCAGGAAACTGACGATCAGCATCACCATGACGGCCAGCAGCGAGTGGAGAATGCCGACGTGCTCGGCCAGCAGCCCCAGCAGCGGCGGCCCGCACAGGAACGCTCCGTAGCCGATCGTGGACACCACGGACACCCGCGCGGCGGCCTTGACGGGATCGTCGGCCGCGGCGGACATGCCGACCGGGAAGCCCAGGGACGCGCCGAGTCCCCAGATGGCCAGGGCCACGTAGGCCAGCCACGGTACCGGCGCGAAGACGAACAGGCCGAGGCCCAGAACCGCCAGCGCGGCGCACCAGCGCATCACCGGGACCCGGCCGAAGCGGTCCAGGACCAGGGTGCCGGCGAAGCGGCCGATGGTCATGAAGGTGACGAACAGCCCGTACCCGGCGGCTCCGGCGGCGTCGGTCTGGCCGTGGCCGTCGGCCAGCGCCAGCGCCACCCAGTCCCCCGCCGCTCCTTCGGCCAGGGCCAGCCCGAGGACCAGCACGCCCAGCAGCAGGGTGCGCCTGTCACGCCAGGCCTGGGCGATGAGGCGTTTGTTGTCCAAGGGCGGCTCCGGGACCGCGTCCGTCTGCCGGACGATCGGGATGGGCCCGGTGGAAGGATCCTCGAAGGTATCTGTCCCGGACGCTTTGAAGGGCTGCTCCGCCTCGAGGGGCGTGATGTCCGCCCGGAACCAGGCCGCCGCGATGGTCACCGAGCCGGCCACGAGCAGGCCCACCACGGCCAGGTGCAGGAAGACCGGGATCCCGGCGGCGGCAGCCCAGGCGCCCAGCCCGGCGCCCGCCACAGTGCCCAGGCTGAAGGAGCCGTGCAGCCGGGGCATGATGTGCCGCCGGACGGCGCGTTCCACCGCCGCCCCTTCGACGTTGGACGCGGTGTTCCAGCTGGCGGTGCCCAGCCCGATGATTGCCAGACCCGCGGCAACCGTCACCGGGCTGGCGAGCACCGAGGTGCCGAAGCCTGCCAGCGCCAGCCCGAATCCGACCATGATGCTGCCGATCCGGATGGTGCGCTTGGAGCCAAGGCGAAGCACAATCAGGCCCGAGGCGGACACGGACAGGAAGGATCCCGCCGTCATGCAGAGCAGGAGCAGTCCGATGGTGCCGGGAGTCAGGTCCAGGCCGTCGCGGATGGCCGGCAGCCGGGAGACCCAGGTGGAGAATGCGATTCCGCTCGCGGCGTAGGCCACCACCACGGCGTTTCGCCAGTGCGTGATCTCGGCGGGCGGGACGAAGACTTCCCTGGTCACAGCAGCCAGATTCACAGCAACGCCATGGGCTAGGCCACCCTGACGACGGCCTGGGCCTTGACGAGGACCTTCTGGGCGGCCGAGACGACCGTGAGGTCGACGCGGGCGGTGCCGGCGTCGGCGTCGAGGGCCCCGATGGCCCCGCTGATCTCGATCACGGCGCCGGACTCCGGTGTCCCCGTCGTGTCGGCGACGGGAACCGGCTTGGTAAAGCGGGTCTGGAAGTCGACGACGGCGGCGGGATCGCCGGCCCAGTCGGTCACGAGCTGGACGGCCGCACCCATGGTGAACATGCCGTGCGCGATCACGCCCGGCAGGCCGACGCCGGTGGCGAAGGCCTCGTTCCAGTGGATCGGGTTGAAGTCACCGGATGCGCCGGCGTACTTGACGAGGTCGGTGCGGGTGACGGTAATGCTGCGGCTGCCAATGTCCTGGCCGACCGTGAGTGCTGCGATGTCGATGCTCATGGCTACTGTCCCTCTCCGCGGACCAGGATGGACGAGGTGGTGGTGGCGACCGGCTCCCGGACACCGGTGGCATCGCCGGCGACACCGGTGGCATCGCCGGGGGCCAGGGCGAAGATTTCCGAGCGGGTGGTGATCATGGCTCCGCCGCCCATGGCGCGGACGCCGTCGACGTGCAGTTCGGCGACCAACCGGTCCCCCGCGACGATCGGGCGGTGGTGCGTGAACCGCTGGTCGGCGTGGACCACGCGGGAGAAGTCGATCCCGGATTCCGGATCCTCGATCAGCTGCGCGTCGGCGCGCTGCGCGACGATAATGGCGAAGGTCGGCGGCGCCACGAGGTCCCTGTGACCCAGCGCCTCGGCGGCGGCAACATCGAAGTGGGCAGGGTGGGTGGCCTTGACCGCGCGCGCGAACTCGCGGATCTTCTCGCGGCCGACGTCATACACCTCTGCGGCAGGGTAGCTGCGCCCCTGCAGGTCCGGATTGATAGTCATGGTTCCAGCCTATCGCCACGCCCGGAGCCGTCCGGCTTCGTGACAGGGTGAGCGCCGGGGACCGGACGGGCACTGACGGGCGCCCCGGCGGGTCTTGACCGGCGCTCCGGCGGGTCTTGACCGGCGCGATATGATGAAAACATCAATCCATCAATCCGAATCGCCGAGGGCGCCGCCGCACCGCGCCGCGAACGGATGCGAGAAAGTGTTTCCCCGCCATGATCTCCGCCGCGCAGACCCCCCTGTATGAAATCAAGGCCAACCTGTTCAAAGCCCTGGCGCACCCGGCCCGAATCCGGATCCTCGAGCTTCTGGCGGCCGCGCCGGACAATACGGCGCCGGTCAGTTACCTGCTCGCCGAGACGGGGCTGGAGCCCTCGCACCTGTCCCAGCATCTGGGCACGCTGCGCCGGCACGGTGTGGTGACGTCGGTCCGGACGGCGAATGTCGTGACCTACCGGCTGACTCATCCCAAGATCAAGGAGCTGCTCGCGATTGCCCGGGTCTTCCTGCTGGACACCCTGGCCGGTTCCAGCGAACAGCTCCGGATAGCGCAGGAGATGCCGGCAGGCCACCTCGACCGCGCGGGCGACGCCGACAGTACCGGCCGCCTCGACGCCACGGCAACGTGAGCGCGGCCCAGGCAGCAGACCCGGCGACGACATCTGCCACGGCACGGGGACGCTTCGCCCGGTTTGTGCCGTCCCGCCGCGACTACGAGCTCTTGAGGTCCGCCTGGAAGACGGACCTGTTCGCCGGCATCACGGTGGGCATTGTGGCGCTCCCCCTGGCCCTGGCCTTCGGGGTCAGTTCCGGGGTCGGGGCGGAGGCCGGACTCATCACCGCAGTGGTGGCAGGACTTGTCGCCGCCGTCATGGGCGGATCCAACGTCCAGGTCTCCGGCCCGACCGGCGCCATGGTGGTGGTCCTGGCCCCGGTGGTCGCCGTCCACGGCGTCGGCAGCATTGCCCTGGTCTCTGTATTGGCCGGGCTGCTGGTCGTGGTCCTGGGCGCCAGCGGGCTGGGCCGGGCCRTCGCGTTCATCCCGTGGCCGGTCGTGGAGGGTTTCACACTCGGCATCGCCGCCATCATTTTCCTCCAGCAGGTTCCCTTGGCCACGGGCACCGAGGGAACGCCGGGCCACAACACCCTCCTGGCCGCCGTCGAGAGCGCGTCGCAGGCCACCATGCCGACCGTGCTGGAAACGCTCGCGGTGGTGGCATGCGTCGCGGCCGTGATGTACCTGCTGCCCAGGCTGAGCAAGGCCCTGCCCGCGAGCCTGATCGCGGTGCTGCTCACCACCGCGGCGTCGGAGATGCTGGCGCTGGACATACCGCGGATCGGCGCGCTTCCGCACTCCCTGCCGGCGCCCTCGATGCCCTCTGTCGATCCGGCCGCGCTGGGAGGCCTGCTGATGCCGGCCGTGTCCATCGCGACGCTCGCCGCCATCGAATCCCTGCTCTCGGCCCGGGTGGCCGCCGGCATGGTCGGCCCCGACGGCCGTCCGTCCGGCGCGTACAGCCCGGACCGGGAGCTCACCGGCCAGGGGCTGGCCTCGATCGCTGCCGGATTCTTCGGCGGCATGCCCGCGACGGGCGCGATCGCCCGGACCGCCGTGAACGTCCGTTCCGGGGCCAAGACCCGGCTCTCCGCGGTGGTGCACGCCCTGGTGCTGCTGGCCATCATCTACCTGGCGGCGGGGCTCGTCGGCAGGATCCCGCTGGCGGCGCTGGCCGGCATCCTCATGGTCACGGCCGTCCGCATGGTCTCGCGGCACACCGTCACGGCGATTTTGCGCTCCACCCGGGCCGACGCCGCGGTCTTCGTGGTCACCGCCCTCATTACCGTCGCCTTCGACCTCATTGTGGCCATCCAGATCGGACTCGCCGCGGCCGCCGTGTTCACGCTGCGGACATTCGCTTCGCTGAGCGGGGTCCGGCGCGAAGACATCCCGGGGCCGCCGGTTCCGGGCGACGAGCACATCGCCATCTTCCGGCTGGACGGGGCCATGTTTTTCGGTGCAGCGGAGCGGGTCCTGCAGGAGATCAGCCAGGTCCGGGACATCCAGGTGGCCGTCATCCGGCTCTCCCAGCTGCGGATGCTGGACGCCACGGGCGCCCACATGCTCGTTGAGGTGGTCTCCGCGCTGGAGCTGCGCGGGGTCACGGTCCTGCTGAAGGGGGTCCAGCCGCAGCATCTGGAGCTCGTGACCAATGTGGGGGTCATCCGCTCACTGCGGCATCACAAGCACCTGTTCACATCCCTCCCGGACGCGGTGGAGCATGCCCGGAGCCATGTGGTGCGGAACGCGGCCGCTAGCGCTTGAGGTTTTTCCGGATCGCCTGGCCGCGGACCACAAGCCCGGCAATGTGCAGGATCAGGCCGAGCCCGATCACTGCCAGTGAGGCGAGGGCAAGGGGCTGGTTGCCGGTGCTGTTGCCCACCACGCTGAGGATGATGCCGAGGGCGATCAGGCCCATGGCGCTAAAGACGAGCACCTTGTAGGTGGTTGACGCGGTGGCCCAGAATTCATTCAGCACCGTGCCAGTCTACCGGGGCGGCCGGACGACGCCGCGAGCCGCAAAAATTCCTGGCGACACTCACATTGCCTGCCGGCGCGGGAATACGGGCGCGTCCGGTAATTTGCGCGTCGCGGGGCAAATCCAGCGTCAGAACAAGGCTTCCTGCACGGCCGGGACATCCGAGCCGTGGTCACCGAGTTCGATCACCCGGGCCTTGAGCTGGCCCAGGTTCACCACGAATTCCAGTCCGCTGCCATCCAGCGCCGCGAGGGCAATGCTGCCGCTCAGCGCGTCGATCCGGAACCCGTGCGCTCCGGCCGCGAGGTCGTGCGGATAGGAGTGCCGGGCAGCCGGGGCGCAGGCCTTCGCGGAGAGCTCCGGCCGGGCCCACCGTTCATCCACCACCGCGAAGCCCTCCCCGCCGGCACCGGCGAGCAGGGTCCGGGCCTCCCCTGCCAGCCGTCCGTTCAGGGCGTCGAGGTCGACGGCGGCTGCCGGGGCGAGCAGCGCAGCGGCCTTGGCGGCAGCGCGGACCTGCTGCGGCAGCCCGGCCTCGCGCGTGATCATGTCCTCGAGGAGGCGGACCACGCGGCCGTCCTCGGCACGGGCGACGTACCGGGCGACGACGGCGCCCTGCTCGGCGAGCCGGTTCCATTTGCGCGGGTGGGACGCGGTGCCGACCTTGCTGGCCCCGTTGGCGAAGGTGGCGACGTAGAGCCAGTGCGGCTGCATCAGGTACGCGCGCAGGCCCGGCGGGACCCGGCCGCCGCGGTGGAAGTCATGGATCAGCCGGGAGTCGTCCAGCACGAAGCACCGCTCGCACTGGCTGCCCCTTGCGGCGGGAGCCCGGTCCGGGCACAGGACGTGGTCCCGGTCCGCGGGTCCGTGCACCTGGTGGTGCCCGAGGCAGTGCTTGCCCGGGGCGGCGAGCCGGAAACCGAGGCGGGTGCCGGGGTCGAGCGTCAGTGCGGTGAAGGCGCCGCCAGGGCCCTGCAGGCGCATCGCCGGTGGCCTGCCGCCGGACGCTGCGGCGGGCCCCGGCGCCGGACCATCCCAAAAGACCCCGTGCACCAGATAGCGGGTATCGGTCACGGGGTCTCCTGCGGTGGTGATGTGGCTACAGGGCCGGCTGCACGCCAAAGGCCACGGCGAGCTTCATGATCTTCTCGGCCCGGCCCAGGCGCGGCAGGTCGGAGCCGTCCCGGATGACGCGGCCGCTGGCTTCGAAGTCGGCCATGAAGTCCGTGGCCCAGGCGACGTCGGACGGGGTGGGGCTGATGACCTCGTTGATGACCGGGGTCTGGTCGATGGCGAGGCAGAGCTTCCCGGTCATCCCCATCATCACCGTGATGCCGGTCTGTTCGCGCAGAATCGGGTGGTTCGTCCCGACGGTGGGGCCGTCGATGGGGCCGGGCAGGTTGCCCACGCGGCTGGCCACAACGAGCTTGGCGCGGGGGTAGGCCATGGCTTCCGCGGTGGCCGCCATGCCGGTGTCGCGGCGGAAGTCGCCCGAGCCGAAGGCCAGGCGGAAGGCGCCCTGGGCCTTGGCGATGTTGTTGGCTTCCTCGATGCCGACGGCGGACTCGACCAGGGGGATCACCGGGGTCTTGCCGTCCATCCGGTGGAAGCTCTCCGTGACCTGGTCGGCCGATTCGGTTTTGGCCAGCATGATGCCCAGCAGTCCGGGGGTGCCGCGCAGGCCGGCGAGGTCGTCGGCCCAGAACGGGCTGGTGGCGTCGTTGATCCGGACCCATGCGCTGCCGCCGGCGGTCAGCCAGTTCACGACGTTGGCGCGGGCGGCGTCCTTCTGCGAGGGGTCCACCGCGTCTTCGATGTCGAGGATGATCGCATCGGCCCGGGAGACGGCGGACTGGTCGAAGAGGTCGGTCTTCATCGCGTTAACCAGCAGCCAGGAGCGGGCGATGTCGGCCGGGATGTTGCGTTGGGGCCGAAGTGATTCGGCGGTGGTGGTAGAGGTCATGCATCTACGCTAGTCGCCCGGGGGCACTTGCCGCTAAGCGATCCGGCCTTCAGCGGCGACCATTACGACCAAAATCACATCCCTGCCCAGCTGGCCGGCAGCAGAAGCCGTTTCCAGGCTCAAAACGGCCAGGCGGCCGGCCAGTTGGGTGGGGCGGACCGGCTAGGGGATGTTGCTTCCCCGGGCCGCGACCCAGAGCCCGTACCACTCGGCGCGCGTCATCGCCGCGGCGGCCTCGGGGGCGCCGGCGCAGGCGAGGATCCGGTCCGGGTTCGCGGTGCCGATCACGGGCGCAATCCCGGCAGGGTGCCTCATGAGCCAGCCGAGCACGATCGCTTCCCCAGTGGTCCCCTTCTCGGCGGCCAGGGCGGCCACGAGGGAGGTGGCAGCCTCCTCGGCCGGCGTCCGCGCGGCCGCCGGCGCCCCGGTGTAGAGGCCGCGGGCCAGCGACCCGTACGCCTGCAGCCGGATGCCGTTCCGGACGCAGTGCTCCACGGTCCCGTGCGGGAAGCTGTAGTCCGTGCCCTCGGCATGGTTGACCAGCACCGTGCTTTCCAGCCACGCCCGTTTCAGCAGGCTCATTTCGAGCTGGTTGCCCACCACGGGAACCTCGAGCCGGTCCTGCAGCATCTCGATCTGCGGGCCCGACATGTTGGACACGCCCACGGCCCGCACCTTGCCTTCGGCCATGAGCTGCCCGACGGCGGAGGCCACCTCCGCCGGATCCATCAGGGGATCCGGGCGGTGCAGCATGAGCACGTCGACGTAGTCCGTCCGGAGCCGGGCCAGGCTTTCGTTGACCCGCGCCAGGATGCCGCCCCGGCTGAGGTCGTAGTAGGCCTCCAGACCCTGCTCATTGAGCCGGATGCCGCACTTGGTCTGCAGCCGGATTTTCTCCCGCAGCCCGGGGGTGCGGGCCAGGACTTCGCCGAAGACGGCTTCGGCCTTGCCGTTGGTGTAGATGTCCGCGTGGTCGAACAGTGTGATGCCCGCGTTCAGGGCGGCCTCGACGGCCGCGGCCGCCTCGTCCACGTGTGCGGACGAGTACGGCTCGGCCGACCAGTCGCCGCCCAGGCCCATGCAGCCGTAGACGAGTTCCTGGGGGAGGTTGCCGCCGGCGGGCGTGCCGGGCGAAGCCTGCGGTGCGGGACTCACCGCAGCCAGACGGTGGTGTTGGCCGGCAGCTGCCCGCCATCCAGCGGGCCGCTGCTGACCAGCACCTCGCCGGCCGGCAGGTCAACCGGCGCGTCGCCGAAGTTGGTCACCGTCTGCCAGCCGCCGGGACGGCTGAAGCGCAGGACGTCGGCGCTGCCGGATTCCTGCCACTGCAGTTCCTCCGAGGTCTGGAGTTCGCGGCGCAGCTTCAGGGCCTTGCGGTAGAGCTCGAGCGTGGAGCCTTCCACGCCGTCCTGGGCTGCTACCGCGTAGCGGCTGAACCAGGCCGGCTGCGGGAGGTGTGCCCCGCCGGCGCCAAAGCCGAACGAAGTGCCCTCCGGGGCCCAGGGCAGGGGCACGCGGCAGCCGTCGCGGCCGATCTCCACGCCCTTGTTCCGGAAGAAGGTGGGGTCCTGGCGCTCGGCGTCGGGGATCCCCGCGACTTCCTGCAGGCCCAGTTCCTCGCCCTGGTACAGGTAGGCCGAACCCGGCAGGGCCAGCATCAGCAAGGTCGCGGCGCGGGCCCGGCGCAGGCCGAGTTCGACGTCGAGCTCCTCGACGGGGGCGCCGGCCAGCAGCCAGCCCTTGCCGTCCTGGCCCTGGGCGTGCTTGCCGCCGCCCTGGGGCAGGCCGTAGCGGGTGGCGTGGCGGACGACGTCGTGGTTGGAGAAAACCCAGGTGGAGGAGGCACCGGACTCGGTGGCCTCGGCGAGGTTCCGGGCGATGATTTCGCGGAACTCGCCGGCGTCGAAGTCGGCCTGCAGGAGGTCGAAGTTGAACGCCTGGCCCAGGCCCTCCGGGCTGGCGTAACGGGCGCGGCGGGTGGCGTGCACCCAGGCCTCGGCGACGGCGGTGCGCGGCGGGTTGTATTCGTTGAACACCTCGCGCCATTCGGCGTAGATCTCGTGGACTTCATCGCGGTCCCAGAACGGGTGCGAGCCGTCCGGGAATCCGTCCGTTCCGGTGTTGGCGGCGCTGAGCTCCACCTTGGAGATCAGCGGCTCGGTGAGGTCCTTGGTCAGCGCGTGGGCGACGTCGACGCGGAAGCCGTCCACGCCGCGGTCGGACCAGAAGCGGAGCGTCTTGAGGAAGTCGTCGCGGATTTCCCGGTTGGCCCAGTTCAGGTCCGGCTGTTCCTTGGCGAAGATGTGCATGTACCACTGGCCGGGCGTGCCGTCGGGCTCGGTGATGCGCTCCCAGGCGGGGCCGCCGAAGACGGATTCCCAGTCCGACGGCGCGAGCTCGCCGTTTTCGCCGAGACCGTCGCGGAAGATGTAGCGCTCGCGGGCCGCGGAGCCGCGCGGGGAGGCCAGGGCCTCCTGGAACCACTCGTGCCGGTTCGAGGAGTGGTTGGGGACGATGTCGGCGATGAGCTTGATGCCGGCGGCGTGCAGCGCGGCGGACATCTCGTCGAAGTCCGCCAAGGTGCCGAGCTTGGGGTCCACGTCGCGGTAGTCGTCGACGTCGTAGCCTCCGTCGGCGAGGGCCGAGGGGTAGAACGGGGAGAGCCAGACGGCGTCGATCCCGAGGTCCTTCAGGTACGGGACCTTGGCGGTGATGCCCTTGATGTCGCCCAGGCCGTCACCGTTGGAGTCCGAAAAGCTCCGCGGGTAGATCTGGTACACCGATGCCTGGCGCCACCAGTTGGGGTCGGCGGCGAGGTCGGAACCGGACAGGGTTGCCAGCGTGGCGGTGTTGGTCAAAGGAGATTCCTTCGGGTCTGGGAGGGCTTCTGGTAATTTAGATACAAGCTAAATATATTGCCTGAACAATTATGGGTCCGGGGACAGAAGAGGTCAAGAAGTGATGCCGCACGCAGCCGCCGCCACGCCGCAGCTGCTGCGCCGCGTGAACGCCCAGGCCGTGCTCCGCCACATCCGCGGCGCCGATGTTGCCACCGGAACCGAGTTGATGGCCCTGACCGGGCTGACCCGGGCCTCGGTGATTGCCGTCTGCGAGGACCTGATCGGCCGGGGCTGGATCGTGGAGCAGGACCAGCCCGCAGACCCGGCAAGTCCGCGGAAGGGCCGGCCGGCCCGGCGCTTTGCCTTCAACCGGGGAGCGGGCTTCGTGCTGGGCCTGGACATTGGTGCCGCGACCACCACCGCCGCCGTGGCCGACCTCCGCGGCACGGTGATCGGCCGTTCCAGCGGAAGCTTCCGCGCGGCGGACATCCCCGCGCAGGAGCGGATCGGCGTCGTCGATCTCGCCTGCCGCGAGGCGCTGGAAGCCGCGGGAGCGGACCCGGGCAGGGTCCTGGCCGTCGGCGCCGGGATCGCAGCGCCGGTGGACCGCGACGGCAACGTTCTGGTGACGCAGCGTTTTTGGAGCCTGTTCGACGTCGGGCTCCGCTCCGCGCTGAAGGAGCTGCACGGTTGGACCGTGCTCCTGGAGAACGACGCCAACCTGGCTGCGCTCGGTGAGCGCTGGCGCGGGTCCGGTGTGGGCGTGGATGATCTGGTGGTGCTCCTGGCCGGCGAACGCCTAGGCGCCGGCGTGATGGAATCCGGCCGCCTGCTCCACGGCCGCGGCGGGGCCGCCGGCGAGATGGGCTATCTGGACATGGTGGAAGGTGTTGGCTCCAGCGACGGCATCGCGGCCCTGGTGCGGCAGTGGTCGGCGGCCGGCGGCGGCCCCTCCGCGGGCGGCCCTGCCAGTGCGCCGCGCGTCTTCGCGGACGCGGCCGCGGGAGACCCCGCGGCCCTGGCCATCCTGGACCGGATTTCGGAGCGCATGGCCCGGGTCATCGCCTCGATCGCGAGCCTGATCAACCCCGAGCAGGTGGTGATCGGCGGCGCCGTCGCCGAGTCCGCCGGGGCGCTCCTGCCCGGCATCACAGCGCTGCTTCCCCGCTTCACCGCGACTCCCCCGCGGGTGACGGTCTCACCCCTGGGCGACGCGATCGTCACGGCGGGCGCGGTCCGGCACGCCCTGGACTACGTTGAGGCGAATGCCTTGGAGCTGGCCCTCCCCGGCCCGGCCTGAGCCCTAGTCCGTTGCCCTAGTCCGTTGCCCTAGTCCGGCATGATCATGGTGCGCAGGTCCAGCTGCCGCAGCACCCGGTCCGCGACTTCCGGGTCCATGCCCGGCTCGTTCCGGGCCGCTACGACTTCCCGGCGGGCCGCATCGAGGGCGATCGTCTGCACCGCAATCGCCAGTTCCCGGCCACGCTTACGCTGCTCCCCCGCGCTTTCATTCCGCAGGCTCCCGTCCAGCAGCTCGGCGTGCAGCCGGGTCATTTTCTCCTTCACGAGCGCCACCTTATCCGCCGGCAGCTCCTTCATGAGCTCATTGTCCTTCAGGGCCGCGATCGCTGCCTGTTGCGCCCGGCTCGCCAACACGCGGGCGGCGTCGCGTTCTTCGGAACCGTCCTCGGACGCCTTCAGGACCCGCATGAGCCACGGCAGCGTCAGCCCGGGCAGCACCAGAGTGGCCAGCAGCACGGCGCAGGCGATCACCAGCAGCTCGCTGCGGGCCGGGAACGGCGTGCCGTCCGCAACGGTTAGCGGAAGAGCCAGGGCCAGCGCCAGGGTGGCCAGGCCCCGCATGCCGCACCACGTGAGTATCAGAACGTCGTTGGCCGAAGTAGGGCGCAGAACATCCTTCCTCGCCCGGGAGAGGCCGGACATCATGGCCAGCCAGGCGAAGCGTGCGGCGAACACCAGGACGCACACCACCGCGGCCGTCCCGACCATGCCGAAAACGCCGCTGCCTTCGTCGTGGATGACCTGCCGTACTTCCAGCCCCACCAGCCCGAACGCCAGGCCGGTGACCAGCAGTTCCACGACGTCCCAGAACGC
>NZ_JBFTZW010000048.1:0-24459 GCF_056406555.1 Arthrobacter sp. P1_B4 | reverse complement strand
ACTATTCGGAATCAACTTTTGTTCCCGGCAACTTTACGCCCGGTAGCCTTCGGAAGATAGGGCCTCCAGCAGACGCTCCAGCGCGGCGCCGCACGCAAGTGCGCGGATCTCGGCGCGGCTGCCGTCAAAGGAATAGGGGTACGACGTCGATCCTTCCGCCGTGGCGATGCCGACAAAGACCGTGCCCACCGCTTTGCCGTCGTGCGGTTCGGGACCGGCCACGCCGGTGGTGGAAACGCCGATATCGGCGCCGCAGATGCGGCGCGCCCCGTCGGCCATGGTTGCGGCTACCTGGCCGTCCACGGAGCCAACGGCGTCGAGCAGCTCAGCGGGGACGCCAAGAACGTCGGACTTGACCCTGTTGGCGTAGGACACCACGCCGCCCTGCAGCATCCCGGAGGCGCCGGGCGTGTCGGCCAGCACGGCGGTGACCATGCCGGCGGTGAGCGATTCGGCGGTGGCGGCGGTCAGGCCGCGGCCGAGGGCGACGGTGACAGCCTGCTCCGCCAGGCGGTGCAGATTGGGGTGCAGATTGGGGTGAAGAGCGGGGTCCGGCTGGTTCATGGCCTGTTCTCCCTTGAACGTTGTTTCTCTGCCTTGATGCCGGCGGACCGCAGCTTGAGCGCCTCAATGACGTATTCGCCGCCGGTCCACAGGGTGATGGCCAGGGCGGCCATCATCACGATGAACGCCACGACGCCCAGCCACGGGGCGAGGGATGCCAGCGGAAGGACGTAGAGGAAGATGGCCGCCGTCTGCACCACCGTCTTGAGCTTTCCGCCGCGCGAGGCCGGGATAACGCCGTAGCGGATGACGAAGAAGCGCAGCGCGGTGATGCCCCACTCCCGGACCAGAATCAGGATGGTGACCCACCAGGGCAGTTCCTGGAGCAACGAGAGCATGACCAGCGCGGAACCGATCAGGAGCTTGTCGGCGATCGGGTCAGCAATCTTGCCAAAATCGGTGACGAGGCCGCGGGACCGGGCGATGTCGCCGTCGAGCTTGTCCGTGTAGATGGCGACCGCGAAAACGAAGGCGGCCGCCCAGCGCCAGACGCCGTTCTGGGCCTGCAGCCCCGGCGCGTCGAGGAGCAGGAACCAGACGAAAAACGGCACCAGCACTATCCGCAGCATCGTGAGGACATTCGGCAGGTTCCAGATCCGCGAGGCGGATCCGGCGTTGGCTTCGGCGCTATTCACCTTCCTAGGCTACCTTCTGCGCTACCGGCCGGTGAGCGACCAGGCGTCCTCTGAGCCGTCCTCGTCGCCGGAACCGCCGTCGGCGCCGTCATGGTAGTCGATCGCCTGGGTGCGGTTCTCCAGGTCCGCCGCCACGAGGTCCTCGGCGTAACCGCCCTGGGCGATGTTCGCGTTGGCGTTATCGCTCAGCGCCGCGGTCTGCGAGTCGGCGGACACCGGACCGTCCTGGCCCTTCATCGCGGCCAGCACGGCGGCGAGGTCATCGGGCTTGACCAGCACGTCGCGCGCCTTGGAACCTTCGGAGGGCCCCACCACACCCCTGGACTCGAGTAGGTCCATGAGGCGGCCGGCCTTCGCGAAGCCGACGCGGAGCTTGCGCTGGAGCATCGAGGTAGAGCCGAACTGGGTGGTGACCACGAGCTCGGTTGCCTGGAGCAGGACCTCGAGATCGTCCCCGATGTCGTCATCGATCTGCTTCTTCTGCGCCTCGGGCGCGACGTCATCGCGATAAACGGCCTTGAGCTGGCCCTTGACGTGCTCGACGACCTTGTGGATCTCGGACTCGGTGACCCAGGCACCCTGGACACGCATGGCCTTGGAGGCCCCCATCGGCAGGAACAAGGCATCGCCCTGGCCGATGAGTTTCTCGGCGCCCGGCTGGTCCAGGACCACCCGGGAGTCGGTGACAGAGGAGGTGGCGAAGGCCATGCGGGAGGGCACGTTGGCCTTGATCAGGCCGGTCACGACGTCGACCGACGGGCGCTGGGTGGCCAGGACCAGGTGGATGCCGGCCGCACGGGCCAGCTGCGTGATGCGGACAATCGAGTCTTCAACGTCGCGCGGGGCAACCATCATGAGGTCGGCGAGTTCGTCCACGATGACCAGCAGGTACGGGTACGGCTTGATGACGCGCTTGGAATCCACCGGCGGGTGGACCTTGCCGGCCCGGACAGCCTTGTTGAAGTCATCGATGTGCTTGAAGCCGTAATTGGCGAGGTCGTCATAGCGGGCATCCATTTCCCGGACCACCCACTGCAGGGCCTCGGCCGCCTTCTTCGGGTTGGTGATGATCGGGGTGATGAGGTGCGGGACCCCCTCGTAGGCCRTGAGTTCCACGCGTTTGGGGTCCACCATGACCATCCGGACCTCGTCCGGGGTGGCCCGCATCAGGATCGAGGTGATCATCGAGTTCACGAACGAGGACTTGCCGGCACCGGTGGCGCCGGCCACGAGCAGGTGCGGCATCTTGGCCAGGTTGGCCACGACGTACCCGCCCTCCACGTCCTTGCCGACCCCCATGACCATGGGGTGGTCGGTGCGACGGGCGTTCTGGCTGCGGAGCACGTCGCCCAGGGACACGGTTTCGCGGTCCGTGTTGGGGATTTCGATGCCGATGGCCGACTTGCCCGGGATGGGGCTCAGGATGCGCACATCCGAGCTGGCCACGGCATAGGAGATGTTCTTGGACAGGGCGGTGACCCGTTCCACCTTGGTGCCCGGGGACAGTTCGATTTCGTAGCGGGTCACGGTGGGGCCGCGGCTGAAGCCGGTGACCTGCGCCTCCACGTTGAACTGGTTGAGGGTCTCGGTGAGCGAGGCGACAATCGCGTCGTTGGCCTCGGTGCGTTCCTTGGGGATGGAACCGGGTGTCAGCACGTCCGACGCCGGCAGGGTGTAGGTGACGTCGCCGGCCAGGGAAAGCTGCTCGGTGCGCTGCGGAATGGGGGTGGGCAGCGGTGCGGGCGCGACCGGGTTGGAGGGGACCTTGGCGGCCGCAGCGGCGGCATTGAGCGATCCCGCGGCCACCATCCCCGGAGTGACCAGCGGGATGGCCTCGGTGGCGTCGCCGCTGGACTCCGCCGTAGCGCCGGCGGATCCTGCCGTGCCGAGGCCCTGGGCGGCTTTGATCTTTTCGACGGCGATCTCGGCCTGGGTGGGACGGCGGACGCCGGGCGCGACGTCGGGCGCGGCGTCGGCTTCCACGCCAGAGCGCGCCTTGCCCCTCGTGCCCTTGGCCGGAGGTGCGTCGGCCGCTTCCTCATCTGCGATGAGGGCGCGTTCGAAGGCCTCGTCGCCGACGTAGCCTTCCAGGCCGGACTCGTCGTCGTGGTCCTTGCCGAAGAGGCGCTTGCGCTTCTTCCTGGGCGGGGCCGGTGCGTCGTTCTCGTACAGGTAGCTGCGGTCGTGGCGGTCGCCGCCGTCGTCGTCTTGCAGGTCGATGCCCATCAGGTGCTCGTAGGCGTCGCGCAGGCGGCCAGGGATCGCGCCGAAGGGCGTGGCGGTGACGATCAGCAGGGAGGTGAAGGCCAGCAGGCCGTAGACCGCGACGGGGACGGCGGTGTGCACGGCGGCCAGCGGGGCGGCGGCGAGGTAGCCGAGCATGCCGCCGGCCCGGCGCAGTCCATCGAAGCCGTCGGCGACGGTCGGCTGGCCGCCAATGATGTGGGCCAGCCCGGAACCGGCGAACGTCATGATGAGGAAACCGATGCCGACCCGGTTGTTGCCGCGGCCGTCGTCGGGCTGGCGGAACAGGCGGAAGGCGCACACGAACAGCATGAGCGGCAGCAGCAGGGCCATCCAGCCGAACGTGCCGTTGACGATCGCAAACACGAGGTCAGGGAGCCAGCCCTGGAACCCCCACCACGCGAAAGTGGCAACGAAGACTCCCAGGGCCAGGTTGAACAGGGCGGCGCCGTCGCGGCGGTCCTCGGGGGCGAGGTCGCTGACGTCGTGGCCGACCCGCCGGATGCCGGCGCCGATCACATGGGCGATGCCCAGCCAGGCACCGGCCAGCACCCTCACTACCCAGGGCTGGTGCGGCTCAACAACGGCCAACTGCCGGGTCCGCGCGGTGGCTGCGGTGCCACCTGCGGCTCCCCGCGGCCGGGCGGATTTGGATGCGGCGGGACGGGACCCCCGGCCGGGAGAACTGCCTGATTTGCCGCTTGAGTTTCCTCTAGGCGCGGAAGAAGTACGAGTCGCCATACCCGCCACGGTACCGGATGCCGGGCCGAAAACCCCGAATTTCCGGGCGTCCGGGATCATGTTGCCGCCAACGCCAACGGGAACGGCCTCCCCCGCCTCCCGCGGCGCTCAGGCTGCGGGTTGGCCGGGAAGGCCGTTGACCAGGCATGCGCCGGGCGGTGTGAAGGGCTTACGCCCGGTGAACCACCTGAGGCTTACGCCCGGTGAACCACCTGAGGCTTACGCCCGGTGAACCACCTGAGGCTTACGCCCGGTGAACCACCTGAGGCTTACGCCTCAAGGACCACCGGGATGATCATGGGCTTGCGGCGGAGCTTGCGGTTGACCCACGTGCCGACGACCCGGCGGACGACCTGCTGCAGCTGGTGCGTCGTGTGGTCCGTGCGGTTCAGCACGGCTTCTTCGAGGGCCTCATTGATCTTGGGGATGATCTCGTCGAAGACGGAATCGTCCTCCGCCACGCCGCGGGCGTGGATTTCCGGCCCGGACACCACCTTGCCGGTGGCACGGTGGATGACCGTGATGATGGAGATGAAGCCTTCATCGCCGAGGGTCTGGCGGTCCTTGAGGTCTGCTTCGGTGACCTCGCCGACGCTGGAGCCGTCGACGTAGACGAATCCGACCTCGACCTGGCCCACGATGTCGGCCTGGTGGTCGCGAAGGTCGATCACGCTGCCGTTGTCCGCGAGCAGGATGCTTTCCTCCGGCACGCCGGATTCGAGGGCGATCTTGCCGTTGGCGATGAGGTGGCGGGTTTCGCCGTGCACCGGCATGGCGTTGAGCGGCTCAAGGATGTTGTAGCAGTACAGCAGTTCGCCGGCGGCAGCGTGGCCGGAGACGTGCACCTTGGCGTTGCCCTTGTGGATGACGTCGGCGCCGAGCTTCAGCAGTCCGTTGATGATGCGGAAGACGGCGTTTTCGTTGCCCGGGATCAGGCTGGACGCAAGGATGACGGTGTCGCCCTCGCCGACGACGACGCGGTGGTCGCCGTTGGCCATGCGGGACAGGGCGGCCATGGGCTCGCCCTGGGAGCCGGTGGACATCAGCACAACCCGGTTGTCCGGCAGGTTGTCGATGTTCTTGATGTCGACCAGGATCCCGGCCGGGACCTCCAGGTAGCCCAGTTTCGCGGCGATGGCCATGTTCCGGACCATGGAGCGGCCCACGAAGGCAACCTTGCGGTTGTGGTTGGCGGCGGCATCGAGAACCTGCTGGACGCGGTGCACGTGGGAGGAGAAGGAGGCGACGATGATGCGCTTGGAGGCCTGCCCGAACAGCCGGTCCAGGGTGGGTCCGATTTCCTTCTCGGCGGTGGTGAACCCCGGGACGTCGGCGTTGGTCGAATCCGACATGAACAGGTCCACGCCTTCTTCGCCCAGCTTGGCGAAGTGCCGGAGGTCGGTGATGCGGCCATCCAGCGGCAGCTGGTCCATCTTGAAGTCACCGGTGTGCAGGACGGTGCCGCCCGAGGTGCGGAGGAACACGGCCAGGGCGTCCGGGATGGAGTGGTTGACGGCGATGAACTCGCATTCGAAGGGCCCGTACTTCTCGACCTGGCCCTCGACGACGATCTTCGTGTTCGGCTTGATCCGGTGTTCCTGCAGCTTGGCCTCGATGAGGGCCAGTGTCAGCTGTGAACCGACGATGGGGATGTCGGCGCGCAGGCGCAGGAGGTAGGGGACGGCGCCGATGTGGTCCTCGTGACCGTGGGTCAGGACTACCGCGACGATGTCCTGGAGACGGTTCTCGATGTAGGAGAAGTCCGGCAGGATGAGGTCGACGCCGGGCTGGGTCTCTTCGGGGAAGAGGACGCCGCAGTCAACGATGAGGAGCTTGCCATCGATCTCGAAAACGGTCATGTTTCGACCGATTTCCCCGATTCCGCCGAGCGGTACGATCCGCAGGGTGTTCTTCGGGAGGCGGGGCGGCGTGACAAGGCCGGGAAGGGCGGTTTGGGTCATAGTGCACTACTTTCCAGGCTGAAGCCGGGCTGGTTCTTAACCGTCAGGATTGGCTCCCGATCAGGAAAAGACCATCCCCGCTTCCGCCAAATCCTCGCGGATGGTTGCGATCTCGGCCTCGCCCGGCTCCACGAGGGGCAAACGGACAACCGAGTTGGGCAGGACTCCCTGCCACTTAAGAACCTGCTTGGCAGCGACAGCACCCTGAATGTGGGTCATCACTGCGCGGACCACGGGGTCCAGTTCGAAATGTAGGGTGCGGGCGGTAGCAAAATCGCCTGCAAGTGCGGCATCGATCAGCGCACGGAATTGCCGTGTCGCGACGTGCGCGGAGACGCTGACCAGCCCGACGGCGCCGGCGGCCATCCATGGCAGCGTGAGGCCGTCGTCGCCTGAGTAGACATCAAGATCGGTGTTCGCCAGGACGCGCGTGACGGCGTTGAAGTCGGCCTTGGCATCCTTGAGGGCGACGATCCTGGGGTGGTCGGCGAGCCGGATCATGGTCTCGGGCAGGATGGGCACTCCGGCGCGGCCGGGGATGTCGTAGACCATGACGGGGAGGTCGGCGGCGTCGGCCACGGCCTCGACGTGCGCCTGGATACCGGCCTGGCTGGGCTTGTTGTAATACGGCGTGACGATCAGCTGGCCGTGCGCTCCGGCCTTGGCGGCGCGCTTGGCCATCTCGATCGAGTGCGAGGTGTGGTTGGTCCCGGTTCCGGCGATGACCTTGGCGCGGTCGCCCACGGCCTCGACGATGACGCGGAAGAGCTTCTCTTTTTCGTCGTCCTCGAGCGTGGAGGTCTCACCCGTCGTGCCGGAGATCACGAGGGCGTCATTGCCGTCGTCGACGAGCTTGCTCGCCAGTTCCGCCGACTGCCGGTAGTCGACCTCACCGTCCGATGTGAAAGGCGTGACCATGGCAGTCACGAGGGTCCCGAACGTGTAAGAGCGAATATCAGAGTCAGCCATATGAAAAACGTTACCTTGTCTGCGGCATGTTAGGACAATGGCGGCGGTGTGACGAACGTCAAACTCGGCGGCCGTGCGTCACGTTTCGGCGGTCCGGCCGGACTCAGGGCCGCCGAAACCGCGCCAGCACACTGTATTGGAGACTCGCGGTCAGCACCTCGGTGCCGGTGCCGGCCGCCTGCCGGAGCGGGAGCCCGTCAGGACCCCAGAACCCGCTCAGGCCACACGAAGGGCCGAGCGGCGTGGCGCCCGCCAGGTTCGCCAGGACGGAGAACATCCGGTTGTCCATGGCCCGGGCGCCGAGATGCAGTGCCAGCCGGTGGTCTTCGCCGGCCGTGTAGAGGGCCGAGACGGCATAGATGTCCGCCCCGGCGTCCGCGGCCCATTCCGCATGGCCCGGGCGGGCTGCGTCGAAGCAGATCGCCAGGGCGACCTTCCAGCCGTCGATCTCCAGGACCGCGGGATTGCTGCCGGCCACGAAGAGATCCTGCTCCGGTCCGTGCAGGTGCGTTTTGAAGCTGGTCTCGATGGAGCCTGTCGGATGGACCGCGAGGGCGGCCAGCCGCGGCATACCGTCCGCGTCTTTGAACGCGGCACCGACGACGGCGGTTATTCCGGTGCGCCGGCAGATTTCCCGGATGCCGTCCAGCCGCCGGTCAGCCGCGCTCAGCCACTCCCCGGGTCCGTCCAGCAGGTCCAGCCGGTATCCCGTCAGCGAGAGTTCGGGAAAGATGACAAGCCGGGCTCCATGCGACTCGGCGTCTTCGATCAGCCGGATGTGCTCGGGCACGTTGGCGGCAACGCCACCATCCAGGGCCTGGTATTGGACGGCGGACAGCGTCAGCGCGGTGATTGAGCCAGTGGTCACCCTGCCATCCTATGCACTCCCTCTTTCGCCGGAGGGAGCCGAAGGTGCCGAGCAGTAGCGCCCGACGGCGGTTTCGCGAAGGGCCTCCGCCCAGGCGGCCAGACGTTGGGCCGCCCGCACGTAGTCGAACAATTCGGTTGGAGTGAGGGCATCGAGGTCCGTCTCGGCCAGCCGCCGCGCCAGCTCAGCTCCCGGCGGTACCGCGGCCAGCGCCGCCCCCTCCTTCCCCCACTGGACGTCCTCGGCCGGCTCCCCGGCGACCAAGCGCCGGAAGAGGAAGTCCACCACGCCCGGGCTCATGGCTTTGAGGACACCGGCCGCCGGCTCGCCACGCTTTGTTCTTCCGCCAGGCGTCGCGCTGGTCCATTGCGGGCCCGACGGATCCGGGCCCGGAAATTGTCGGCTTGTGGAATCCCGGCCGGTGAATTCGGGCTTCAGGAAGGCTGGCTCTGGGGCGTCGTTCATGCGCCCATCGTATTCGAACATATATTCGAATACAAGGGATGCCCGGAGAAGGATCGGGGCTGCGGGCAGGCCGAAGATGAGACGGTCACCGGACCGATCGTGAGACGATCAGATGATGACGGCGCGCGGAATGACTACGGCTTCCCGGACCGTCCGGGGCACTCCCCCCGGCGTCCGGCTGGCCGGTATCGACGCCGCGCGCGGCCTGGCCCTGCTGGCCATGATGGCCACCCACGTGCTGGCAACCTTTGAGCCGGACCCGCAGCTCACGCCCACCTGGATCGGCCTGGCGTTTTCCGGACGGGCAGCCGCGCTGTTCGCCGTGTTGGCCGGAGTCGGACTCGCCTTGTCCACGGGGAAACAGCAGCCGCTTGAGGGCGCCGAACTGCGGGGTGCCCGCAGAGGCATCGCCTTGCGGGCGCTCGTGATCGGTGCCGTCGGGCTCTCCCTGGGCGGGCTGGAAGTCAACATCGCGATAATTCTGGTCCACTACGCCCTGCTGTTCCTGTGTGTGCTGCCCTTTGTCGGGCTTGGGCTGAAACGCCTGGCCGCACTCGCGGTCCTCTGGATACTGGCTGCCCCCGCCCTGGCCTACCTCCTGCGGCCGTGGCTGCTGTCCGCCGATCCGCCCCTGCGGCTGGGGCACAATCCAAGCTGGGAGGATCTGACCGCCCCGGCCAGGCTGCTGGGMGACCTCTTTCTCACGGGCTACTACCCTGTCCTGCAGTGGATCGCTTATCTCCTCGTAGGGCTGGTGATCGGTCGGATGGCGCTGTGGAAAGCGGCCGTGCCATTCCTGCTCGTTGCTGCCGGCACGGTGGTGGCCGTCATGTGCAAGTGGCTGGGGACTCTCACGTTGGAGGACTGGGGCGGCAGGCAGGCCCTTCAGGCGCACATCGGCGATCCCGCCTACCCGCTGGAGAGCCTGCTGCAGGTCAACCTGGCCGGCATCGACCAGTCAGGCTCAGTGTGGTGGCTGGCCACGAGTGCACCGCACTCCGGCACCACGCTGGATCTGTTGCACACCTCGGGGGCCGCTGCCGCCGTGATCGGCCTGTGCCTGCTGCTGGGCCGGCTGGGCGACTGGCTGGAACTGGATCTGCTGCTGCCGCTGCGCGGAGCCGGGGCCATGACGTTGAGCCTCTACACGGCTCACCTGTGCATCATGGCCGCCCTGCACGACCAGCCGTTGATGCCGGGCTGGACCGTGGAGGGTGTGTACTTCGCGCAGGCTGTCGGGATGCTGGTGGCCGGCGGAGTCTTCGCGGCCATGGCGTGGCGCGGGCCGCTGGAGTGGGCGACCCATGCGGCCAGCCAGGCCGGCCGCCACCAGCCGGCCCAAGTCCGCCGGCCTCGACGCGTGCGCTAAGTTCCGCCGCCGGATCTGACGCTGAGTTCCGCAGCCGGGCCCTGCGCGGCCCGGCAAACGGTGTCCGGCTAGTTCTTCTGCACCCCGGCGCGGAACATCCGCACGGCGTCGCGCATTGAGGCGCGGGCGCGCTTGCGGTCTCCGGCAGCATCGTACGCACAGCTGAGCCGGAACCAGGAACGCCAGTCCTCGGGGGCAGCTTCGGCCTCGGCGCGGTACTTCTCAAATTCGGCGTCGGCGGCTTCGCGGATGATCCGGCCGGCGGGCGTGCGCGGCAGAGTGTCCTCCGGCAGGCCTCCCTCGGCTTCGAGGATCTTTGCCAACCGCTCAGTGCGGGCACCAAACAGCAGTTCCCGGATCAGGGCCCAGGCCCCGATGACCGGCAGCACCAGGTAGGCGACGCCGATCGCCTTCGCCACGAGGCTGGGATCGGACATCAGGAGCACGGACCGTTGAAGGGACACCACCAGATAAAACACGAGCAGCAGGGTGACGGCCCCCACCCAGATCTTGGTGCGGTTCGCTTTCAGGGCAGTCAAGGCAGCGGACATCGGACTCAGAGTCCCAGGTCCAGGTAGCCGTCGAGTCCCACGGTGAGACCGGGGTGAGCGGCGACGCTGCGGATCCCCAGCAGCACCCCGGGCATGAAGGACGCACGGTCAAAGGAGTCGTGGCGGATGGTCAGCTGCTCCCCCGGCCCGCCCAGCAGGACCTCCTGGTGCGCGACAAGACCAGCCAGCCGGACACTGTGGACCCGGATGCCGTCGACGTCGGTGCCGCGGGCACCGGCGAGTTCCGAAGTGGTGGCGTCCGGGCTGGACGGCACGCCAGCCTCGGAGCGCTCGGCCGAGATCAGCTGTGCCGTGCGCACGGCCGTGCCGGWGGGCGCGTCGACCTTGTCCGGGTGGTGCAGCTCAATAATTTCTACGGATTCGAAGTATTTGGACGCCTTGGCGGCGAAGGCGGAGGCCAGGACGGAGCCGAGGGCGAAGTTCGGGGCGATCAGGACGCCGACGCCGGGCCGGTTGGCGAGGAGTTCTTCCAGGCCCGCGAGCCGGCCGGCATCCCAGCCGGTGGTGCCGACCACGGCGTGCATGCCGTGCTCGATAGCGAAGCGAACGTTCGCCTCGGTGCTTTCGGGGACGGTCAGGTCCACCACGATCTGCGCGCCGGAGCTGACAAGAGAGTCGAGGGGGTCGTTGCGGCCAAGGGCCGCGACGAGCGTCAGGTCCGCGGCGGCGTCGATGGCCTTCACGGCCTCTGCGCCCATGCGCCCGCTGGCGCCCAGCACGGCGACGGAGAGTTGTTCGGTCATGCCATCAACCCTACCGCCGGGGCCGCTGCGTTCCGGAACCGGCGGCGCTTGGTTACAGGGCCGCCGTCGGGGGCGACAGCCTGCCCGCCACGCGGCGTGAGCAACGTTCCGCAGGGCCCGGCCCGCCGGCTCGATGGGTCACACGCCGACCCAGGCCTGTCAGGCTGGATTGACGCCCTGAGCCCATCAATCTAAACTGACAGACATGGAGACTGACGACCTGTCCGCGCATATTCATTCACTCGACCCCGCCGTCGGCCTTCGGGCGGTCGGCGCCCTCCATCGCCTGGCAGAACAGGTCGAGGCAGCGCAGGTCAGAGCGGCCCGACAGCAGGGATGGACGTGGGAGCAGATCGGTGACGCCCTGGGCGTCTCACGGCAGTCCGTCCACGCAAAATACCGAGAGTGAGATCAAGCCATGTTTGAACGATTTGCCGACGACACCCGAAAAATCGTTGGCTTCGCCATGGACGAGGCCCGCTGCAGCGGCGACAAGCGGCTGGGCACGGATCATTTGCTGCTGGGGGCGCTCCACGATCCTGGTCCCGCCGGCCTTCTGGGTGTCACGCTCGATCAGGCTCGGGCCGCGGCGGCGAGGCTTGACCGCACGGCACTCGCGTCAATCGGTATAGATGCCCACGGCTTTGAGCGCGTACCCATGCCCAGCCGGGGGAAGAAGCCGCCCTTCAGTTCGGGCGCCCGGTCGGTAATGGAAGGCATGCTTCGGTACGCCATGGACCAGAAGTCACGACAGATCACCACCGCGAATCTGCTGCTGTCGCTGCTGGACTGCGAGGAACACGATCCGGCAGCCGTGCTGCTCAAGGAACTGGGGGTCGACCGGGCGGTGGTCCGGCGCAGGGTTCTTTCCTCCTGATCGGGAGCCTTTTTCCTGCCCGGTCACCACTGCCTCTACTCGCCGGCGCCGACCCACTCCACAGTGCCGTCGGCGAAAAACTGTTCCTTCCAGATCGGCACCTGGGCCTTGATCCGGTCGACGAGTTCTGCACATACGGCGAAGGCCTGGCCGCGGTGGGCCGCCGAGACGGCGCACACCAGGGCCGGATCGCCGATCTCCAGCATGCCGATCCTGTGGGCCGCCCAGATCCGCACCGGCTGCCGCCCGTCCTGGGTGGCGCCGGCGCCGCCGGCGGCGTCTTCCGGAGATCCGCCGGGCGCGGCATCCCCGGCCGGGCCCGAGTGCTCCGCCACAAGCCCGGCGACGACGTCGGCCATCACCTGGTGCGCCGTCGGGTGGGCGCTGTAGCTGAGCCGGGAGACCTGCTTGCCGCCGTCGTGGTTGCGGACGACGCCGCTGAAGCTGACCACCGCTCCTGCCGTGTCCGACTCCACCGCCGCGATGGCCTGCTCCACCGAGATGGGTTCGGCGCTCAGCACGGCCTGCACGATTTCAAATCCGGTATCAGTGCCCATGGCTGCCTTCCAGTTGGTCGCAAAGGTGTCCAAGGATGGGATCCAGCACGGCCAGGCCGTCCATCACGCCTTTCGGGGATCCGGGCAGGTTCACGATGAACGTCTGTCCGGCTGCGCCCGCGTGGCCCCGGCTGAGCATGGCCATCGGAGTCTTGGCCGTTCCGGCGGTCCGGATGCCCTCCATGATGCCCGGGATTTCCCGATCCAGCAGGGGCAGCGTCTGCTCCGGCGTTGCGTCCGTGGGGCTCAGCCCGGTGCCGCCGCTGGTGATGATGACGGCCGGCTGCTGGCTCAGCAGGGCCCTCAGCGCGGCCCCGACCGGCGCCCCGTCCGGCACCACCATGGCGGGGAACGGCTCGAAGCCGTGCTCGGTGAGCCAATCGATGATGACAGGGCCCGTGAGGTCCTCATAGACACCGGAGGCCGCCCGGGTGGAGGCGATCACGACACCGGCCTTCCGGCCCGTGGCTTCGCCGTGGCGGTGGGGTTCGGGCATGTTCATAGGGTCCAGTCCCCGCTCTTGCCGCCGCTTTTGGCGAGCACCTTGATATCGGTCAGGACCGCGTGCTTGTCCACGGCCTTGATCATGTCGTACACGCTCAGTGCCGCGACCGTCGCCGCAGTCAGGGCTTCCATCTCGACCCCGGTGACGCCGCGTGTCTTGACCGTGGCGAAAATTGTCACGGCGTCGGTGTCGAGCTCAAAGTCGATGGTGACCTTGGCGATCGGCAGCGGGTGGCACAACGGGATCAGGTCCGGCGTCTTCTTGGCCGCCATGATCCCGGCGATGCGGGCTACGGCCAGGGCGTCGCCCTTCGGGAGCTCACCGCCGCCGAGGAGGGACAGAACCTCGGCCGTGCTGCGGACGGTCGCGGTGGCCGTGGCTTCCCGGGTGGACTGCGCCTTGTTGGACACATCCACCATTTGGGCCGTGCCGTCGTGACGGAGGTGGGTCAGGCGGGTGTTGCCCACTGCTCTTTTGTCCGCTTCGCCGTTGTCCGCTGGTGTGGCATCCGCTTCAGGGTTTTCTACATCATTCACAGGATCCATACTTCCACTTCGTCGCCCGCTGCGAGCGCCGCTGTTCCCTCTGGCACGTGGACCAGGGCGTTGGAACGGGCCAGGGCATGGACCAGGTGGGATCCCGCGCCGCCCTCCAGCCTGACCGTGCCGTCCGGAGCCAGCGTGCCGCGCCGCACCTGGTGCTTGCCCGCCGGTGAGGTCAGCGGTTCGGCGAGGCGCGCGCGGACGGCGGGCCGGGGCGCCGGGGCGCCGAACAGCTCCGTGAGGACCGGGCGCAGGAACATTTCAAAGGACACGAGGCAGCTCACCGGATTACCCGGGAACCCCAGCACCGGGACGCCGTCGAAGCTGCCGATCCCCTGCGGGCCGCCCGGCTGCATCGCCACGGCGCCGAATTCGACGTCGTGTCCGGCCATTGCCTGCCGGACCACCTCGTAGGCACCTTTGCTGACGCCGCCGGTGGTGACGATCAGGTCCACGGCGGGGGCATGTCGGCGCAGCAAGGCGGCGAGCTCATCCGGCTGGTCCATGGAGACGCCGGTCCGTGTGACCTGGAGCCCGGCCTGGCGCATGGAGGACTCGAGCAGCGTGCCGTTGGAGTCGAAGATCTTGCCCGGTCCCAGCGGGCTGCCCGGTTCCACCACCTCGTCGCCGGTGGTGACCAGGAGGACCCGGAGGGAGGGATGGACGGGCACCTCCGTGTAGCCCATCGCCGCCAGCAGTCCCAGCTGGCCGGGGCCGAGGAAGGTCCCCGCGCCGAGGGCGGGCTCGCCGGAGCGGATGTCGCTGCCGGCGTCGCGCACGAACGTTCCGGCGGCGGTGGCCGGCAGGTGGACCGTGGCGGGCTCCCCCGGCACCGGGAAGGAATCGGGCACGGCCTGCTCGATGGGAACGACGGCGTCGGCCCCGGCCGGCATCATCGCGCCGGTCATGATCGGGGCGGCCGTGCCGGCGGCCAGTTTCGCCGGTGCGGCACCGGCCGGGACGGGCGCGACGACGCGAAGTTCCCTGCCGCCGTCGGGCACGTCGGCGCTGCGGACCGCGAAGCCGTCCATCTGCGAGTTGGCGAAGGGGGGAAGGTCCAGCGGTGCCAGGATGTCGGCGGCGAGCCCCCGGCCCAGGGCTTCGAGCAGCGGGAGCCGTTCCACCCGCCCCTCGGTGCGCAGGGGGGCCAGCAGGGCCCGCACCTTGTCCCGGTGCGCTTGAACGCTGACATGCCTTGTCTCGGTGCGGTGCATGCGTTTCCTGACCTCTGCTCGGCTCGCTAGGACTTCACGTCAACTCTAACCGTGTGGTAACCCGTGGCTCCGTTCGGCGCGACCGGGGCGGATTCCTCGGCCTGCGGCACGCCGTCGAGGGCTGTGGCCCGGACCTGGACCTCATATTGCCCCGGCTCCAGCGGCAGGGCCAGCTTCCACTGGTACCAGGTGTCCTTGGAGATGCCGGGGGCCAGCCCGGCCTGATGCCAGTCGCCGCGGTTGACCCGCAGCTCCACCTTGCCGATGCCCGTGTGCTGGGCCCACGCGACGCCGCCGAAGACAACCGTCCCGCCCTTCACGTTGGCCCCGTCGCGCGGCACGTCAATGCGGGACGATGTCTTGATGGGGCCGCGCTCGCTCCAGCCGCGGGGCGTCCAGTAGGCGACGTCGTCCGCGTACCGGGTCACTTTGAGTTCGGTGACCCACTTCGTGGCGGAGACGTAGCCGTACAGCCCGGGCACGATCATCCGGACGGGGAATCCATGTTCGAGCGGGAGCGGTTCCCCGTTCATGGCGACGGCCAGCAGCGCGTCGCGGTTGTCCGTGAGGGCCTCCAGCGGGGTCCCTGCCGTCCAGCCGTCCGTGCTGCGGGAGAGCACCATGTCCGCCCCGGGCTTGGGGCCGGCCATGGCGAGCAGTTCGCGCACCGGCCAGCCGAGCCAGCGGGCATTGCCGATCAGGTCCCCGCCGACCTCGTTGGAGACGCAGGCGATGGTCACGTGCCGTTCCGTCAGGGGTTTGGCCAGGAGGGTGGCGTAGTCGAGCTCGATCTCCCGTTCCACCAGGCCCGTGACTTTCAGCGTCCATTCCGCAGGGTCCACCAGGGGAACGCGCAGGGCGGTGTCGATCCGGTAGAAATCCCTGTTCGGCGTTACGAGCGGGCCCAGCCCGTCCAGCCGGATCTCGGCGCCGGCCGGGATGGGCGGCGCGGGAGCGGCGGGCACGGGGAGGACCAGCTTGCTGCGCACTTCGCTGACGACGGCGGCAGCTCCCCTGAGGGTGGAGGCGAGCACACCGGCGACGGCGGCAACCGCGGCTGTCCCGCCCAGCGCCAACAGGAACCGGCGCCGGGCGGGCCCGGCGTCGTTGGCTGTGGCATCTGCACGCGCCGCGGCAGGGGCGTCCTGCGGGGCCGGCTCAACCGGTGGTGTTTCCGACGGGCCGGACGCCACCGCCGGCCGCCGGCCGGCATCGGGTTGCCACTCCAACAGTTTCCGGATGAGCCACCGCAACAGCGCGATCCCCACCAGTGCCACCAGCACCGGGACGGGGATGGCGTTGGCGGTCAGGTCGGCCCGGCTCAGCACGGCCACGAGCCCTACCGCGCCGAACACCGCGATGAGAATCACCCCGGCGAAACGGCGCCGCACTTCGAGGACTCCGGAGAGCGCCGCGAGCGCGGCGATGACCAGTGCCATGCCGCCTAGCAGCGCCACCTTGTCCGCCGTGCCGAACAAGGAAATGGCCCACTCCTTGACGCCCGGCGGGACGGTGTCGATCACGACCCCGCCGACGGCCGTCACCGGAGACACCGTGGGGCTCACCAGGCTGGCCGTGAGTTCACCGAGGACCACCGCCGCCCCCACGGCCACCAGTCCGGCCCCGGCGGCCCACAGGTCCCGGGACTGCCGCTGCCGGACTCCCGGTTCCGTATGCTGCTGTTCCCTGCCGGCGAGTGTGCCGCCGGTTTCCTTCCCCTGCCCGTCAAAGCCGACGCCGCTGCTCACTGTGCCCGTCCCGTCCGGAGTTCTTCCTCTACCGCGTCGCGCGGAATCCTGTTGTGTGTGCCCTGGGCTGCTGCTGCAGGGGCTGATGCTCCCCCGGCAGAAGTGCCGTGGCTGCCACCCGGCTCCTGGCCGGCTGCTCCCTGGCCGGGGAGCAGCAGCGAGAACCGACATCCGCCGTCGACGTTCTCCACGGTGACGGTGCCTTGATGGGCGCTGACGATTCCGGCGACGATGCTCAGGCCAAGGCCGGCGCCGCTGTAGCGCATGACGCCCGCCGGCTCATCCGGCCCGGGCACCCGGAAGCCGTCGCCCGGGGCCGCGCCATCAGGGGCCATACCGTCCAGTCCGTCGTCCGGGGCGGCCCAACGGCCGGCCTGCCGCCGCGCCGGGTCCTTCTGCCAGCCGGTTTCGAACACATGCGGGAGGTCCGCTTCCGGGATTCCGCCGCAGCCGTCGGTGACCGCGACGACGGCCCGGTCACCGTCCCGGCCGACTTCCACGGTGACCCTGGAGCCGGGTCTGCTGTGGACGATCGCGTTGAGCACGACGTTCCGGATGGCACGTCCCATCGAGGGGCCGTCGGCGAGGGCCAGGCTTTCCCGTTGGCCGCCGCCGTCGAGCGTAATGCCGTGCTGCTCCGCCAGCGCGGCGAGGTCGGCAATGGCGTCGCTGGCGAGGTCGTACAGGTCCAACGGCTCGGCCTTGAGCCGCATCGTTCCGGCATGGATCTTCGACAATTCCAGGAGGTCGTTGACCATGCCGGCCATGAGGTCGGTCTGCGCGATGAGTTTGCGGTAATAGCCGGGAACATCGGCGGCCATCCCGTCTTCCAGGGCCTCGGTCATGGCGCGCATGCTCGCCAGCGGCGTCCGCAGGTCGTGGGAGATCCAGCTGACCAGTTCGCGGCGGGCGTTTTCGACGGCGGCCTCCCGCTGCCGGGAGGCCTCCAGCATCCGGCTGCTGGATTCGAGCTCGGCGGCGAGGGCGGCAAGTTCGTGGCTCATCACCGGGGACTGGATCCCGGGGCTCTCGCCGCGGCCGATGCTCCGGGCAGCCTCGACCAGCGCCTTGGCGTTCCGCGAGACCCTCGATCCGAGCACGAGCGCGATCGAAACAGCCACGGCGGAAGCCACGGCCAGGACGTACCACATCACTTCGAGGTCCCGGGCCGAGATGAACATGGCGTTGAAGGCGCTGACCATTCCGGCCGTCAGGACCGCCACGGCGGCGAGCACCACCACACAGATCTGGACTGCGAACGAGGCCCGGCGCAGGGATTTCAGGATGAGCAGCGACGCGGCCCCGATCAAGGCTCCCCAGGCCACGGCCCAGCCGATGATGGTCAGGAGTTCAGAGGTCTGCATCGGCGGACTCCTCCTCGTCGCTGGGGTCCAGCCGGTACCCCACGCCCCAGACCGTTTTCAGGACGGAGGGGCGGGTGGGGTCGTCCTCGATCTTCTCCCGCAGCCTCCGCACGTGCACCGTGACAGTGGACAGGTCCCCGTAGTCCCAGCCCCAGACCGCTTTCATGAGTTCCTCGCGGCTGAAGACCTGCCGGGGACGGCGGAGCATGAAGGCCAGCAGGTCGAACTCCCGGGCCGTCAGCGCCAGGGGCGTGCCGTGGCGTGAGACGGTGCGGGCGGCCGGGTTGAGGTCGAAACCGCCTACTTCGACGGAGGGCTCCGGGCTGAATTCGGGAATGCTCCTGCGCAGGACCGACCGGACCCGCAGCACCAGCTCGCGGGGCGAGAACGGCTTGGTGACGTAGTCGTCCGCGCCGGCTTCCAGGCCGAGGATTCGGTCGTCTTCCGTTCCGAGGGCAGTGAGCATGATGACCGGGACACTGTGTGCGGCACGGAGGCGGCGGCAGACTTCCACACCGTCCAGGCCCGGCAGCATCCGGTCCAGCAGGACGAGGTCCGGGCGGCGTTCGGCCGCAAGGCGCAGGGCCGTGAACCCGTCGGCGGCGAGGACCACCTGGTATCCCGCCTGGACGAGGTAGTCCCGGACCACTCCGGCGATGGTCGGTTCGTCCTCGACGAGAAGGATGCGCCGGTACTCCGTTGCGTCCGGGGCCGGCTGGGTCTTGTTCACGCTTCCAGCATAGGTTCGCCGCCACGGTCCGGGCAGGGCTCCGGACCCCCGCGGGACATCGTTCCCGAATCTGTAATATCCGTGCCGTCATGCGGCTGTGACGTGGGCAGCGAGGTGGCGTAGCCTGACTCTATGACAGTTCAACTGGGTATGCCCCAGCCCCGCGCGGCAGGCAGTCCCGGAGCGGGAATGCCTGCTGCAGCCGCGCTGCCCGGGCGTCCGGAGGGCCTGCCTGCCGGGCTCGTGGATCGCTACGGCCGCCGTGCCACGGACATGCGCCTCTCACTGACGGACAAGTGCAATCTGCGTTGCACCTATTGCATGCCGGCCGAGGGCTTGGAATGGCTGTCCAAACAGGCGGTGATGTCCGCGGAGGAAATCGTCCGGATCGTGCGGATCGGCGTCGATATGCTCGGCGTGCGTGAACTGCGGCTGACCGGCGGCGAGCCCCTGGTGCGCGCGGACCTGCTGCAGATCATCGCCGCGCTCCGCCAGGCCCACCCCGACCTGCCAATCTCGATGACCACCAACGCCGTCGGCCTGGACAAGAAGGCCGCCGGACTCAAAGCCGCGGGACTGACCAGAATCAACGTCTCGCTGGACTCCCTGCATGAAGAAACCTTTGCCAAGCTGACCCGCCGGCCCTTCCTGGACAGGGTCCTCGCCGGCGTCGACGCCGCCTGGGCCGCAGGCCTGGGCCCGGTCAAGCTCAACGCTGTACTCATGCGCGGGATCAACGACGCCGAGTCACCGGCCCTCCTGGCCTGGGCGCTGGACCGCGGCTATGAACTGCGCTTCATCGAACAGATGCCGCTCGACGCGGACCACGGCTGGACCCGTCGGAACATGATCACCGCCGCGGAGATCCGCGAACTGCTCTCGGTCGACTACGTGCTCAGTTCCGACCCGCGGGACCGCGACGGCGCCCCGGCGGAACGGTTCGAAGTCCGGGCCCGGGTTCCCGGCACCGACCGCGCCACCGGCCCTCTGCTCGGCACTGTGGGCATCATCGCCTCTGTCACGGAGCCGTTCTGCTCGGACTGCCGCCGGACGCGCATCACCGCCGAGGGCAAGATCATGAGCTGCCTGTTCTCACGCGAGGAAGTGGATCTGCTGGGGCTGCTGCGCGAGGGCGCCAACGACGAACAGCTCGCCGAACGCTGGCAGGATGCCATGTGGATCAAGCCCAAGGCCCACGGCATGGACCATGTGGGCCTCGACGCGCCCGACTTCGTCCAGCCGGACCGCAGCATGAGCGCCATCGGAGGCTGATTTTTTTCGTGAATGTACGCTACTTCGCTGCCGCACGCGCTGCCGCCGGCGTGGATGAAGAACGCTACGACCTCGCCGACGGCGACACCCTCGCCTCGCTGCTCGAGGCGATCCTCGCCGTCGAGCGCCCCGAACCGCCGGCCGGTACGCCGCCGCTGGCCCGCATCCTGTCCCGCTCCAGCTTCCTGCTCAACGAAGTTGCCGTGCGGGACCATGCCGCGGCGCTCAAGCCGGCCGACGTCGTCGACGTGCTGCCGCCGTTCGCTGGCGGCTAGGCCTCCAGAGCTTCCCGGACGCTCTGTGCCACCGCGGCGGCGCCGGCCTCGCCCATGACGATCGTGTAGTGATTGACGTCCGGTATCTCACGAACGGTCAGTGCGGGGAGCTTTTCCGCCCAGGTGTCCAAGTAGCCCGGAAGATAGAGTCCGCCCGGGTCGTTGAGCAGGCCCCGCGGCGCCCTGAGCACTTCGGTGGCCACGGCCAGTTCGTCCAGCGCCTTAAGCAGCGAGGCGCCGCGGTGCAACTCTGCGGTGTCATCCGCCATGGCCTGGTAACGCGTCGCCGGCCTCAGCTCAGGCTCCTCGCCGGTGAGGTCGTAATCCACGTATTCCTCCACCAAGGCACTCCAGTCCGCGCTGAAGGCGGGGTGCTGGCGCCAGAACGATCGGTAGACCTCACGGCTAGGGAACGTGGCGTTGAGCCGTTCGGCGGCCGGGCCAAGGACCGCGGCGATAATTTCCTGGTCCGACAAACCGGCCGGGACCTGCAGCGGCAGGCCGCCGTCGACCAGGACGAGCGAACGCACCCGCTCCGGGAACAGATTGGCCAGGACCACGGAAGCGAACGCGCCCATGGAATGCCCGACCACGACCACCGGGCCGGCGGTCAGTGCCGCCAGTACTGCCGCCAGGTCTTCGGCGTGGGCAGGCATTCCATAGGGAGCGGGCAGCGAATTGCTGCGGCCGCGCCCGCGCAGGTCCGGGGCGATCATCCGGACGCCGGGCAGCGCCTCGGCCAGGTACGGCCACGCCTTGTGCGAGGCGGTCACGCCATGGACAGCCAGGATGGTCGGGGCGGCCGGGTCCTCCGGTCCCCAGATGCCGGTGTGCAGCGTGCCGCCGCGGACCTCGACGTCTGCGGTCCGGTAGTTGAGGTTCCCTGCTTCTGTGGTGCTTCCTGCGGCTCGGGTCACGGGACTGTCCCTTCCTGGTTCGAATTGGGAGCGGGCGCCAGCGCACGCTCGATGAACTGCATCATTTCCTCAAAGACTTCCTCCGGAACGTCCGGCCGGGCCCCCTGGGCCGGCTGGGCGCCTTCCTCGTCCCACAGGACCCAGCGCATGCCGATCAGCTCGCCGATTCCCATCAGCGCCCAGGCCGCCACGGTCGGGTCCATCTGCCGGACTTCGCCGCTGAGCTGCGCGGCCTTGAGCCCCTCGATGTAGCCATTGACGATCCGGGTGTAGTGGAGCCGGAGCGCCCCGGGCGAGACGAATTCGGCCTGCCTGATAATCCGGTACAGCGCGGGGTGTTCGGCGGTGAACTTGAAGAACGCGCGGAAACCGGCACGTTCGGCGTCCAACCGGTTGCCGGCTGCCCGGGCGGCGTCCGTCATGGCGTGCCTGACCCTCCGGTTCAAGTCCTCGACCACCTCGTCGAAGATGGCCTGCTTGCCCTCAAAGTAGAGGTAGAAAGTGCCCAGACCGACCCCTGCAGCCTCGGTGATCTTCACGATCGAGGCCTCGTGGTAGCCCACCGAGGCGAACACCGACTCCGCCGCTTCCAGCAATTTCGCCCGGGTGCGGCTGCCTCTCGCCGTGCGCGGCGCGGCGCTCACCTCCGGCCCCCGATCAGTCCGTGGCGTGTCTGTGTAGCTTCTGTAGGGGCAACGTCTGTCTGTGCAGCGTCTGTTGAGGCAGGTTGCGTCAGTTGCTGTCGCAGCTTGGCGCGCAAGACCTTGTTCAGGGCTGTCCGCGGCAGGGCGCCAACGGTTTCTATCCTGGCCGGGACCTTGAAGTGGGCGAGCTGGGAGGCGCAGTGCTCCCGCAGTTCCTGCTCGTCAGTGGCCACCCCGGGCCGGATGACCACGAACGCGACACCGGTTTCGCCCCAGCGCTCGTCTTCAACCCCGACGACGGCGGCCTGCGCCACCGCGGGATGGGACAGCAGGACTGCCTCGACTTCGGCCGGGGCAACGTTTTCGCCGCCGGAGATGTAGATGTCCTTCAGCCGATCCACCACCCGGATGAAGCCTTCGGCATCGCGTTCGACCAGATCCCCGGTCCGGAGCCAGCCGCCGGCCAGGACGGCCGCGGTGGCAGCGGGATCCCGGAAGTAGCCGGCGAAGACGCTTGGGCCGCCGACCAGAAGCTCGCCTGAGGCGGCGCCGTCGAGGATCTCGCCGGTGGCAGGTTCTGCCACCGCCACGGCCACGTGCGGGTACGGTTTGCCGGAGTATCCCACCATGCGTTCGGCGTCGTCGTTGGGCAGGCACAGCACATTCGGCGAAGCCTCGGTCAGCCCATAGCCCTGGCTGAGCGCCACTCCCCTGCGGTGCCAGATCCGCAGCAGCGGTGCAGGCATTGGAGCCCCGCCGACCACGGCGTGGCGCAGGCTGCCTAGTTCGGCACTCGCGAAGTCCGGGTGTTCGGCCAGCATGAGGTACTGGGTGGGTACACCCATCAGCATCGTCACGCGGCGCTCAGCGATCAGCTGAAGGACCCGGCCGGGTTCGAAGCCGCGTTCCAGCACCACGGTGGCTCCGGTCCACCACGCCAGCAGCGGCTGGATGTTCCAGCCGCCGACGTGGAACTGCGGCAGCACGGCCAGGACGACGTCGGTGCTGCCCATGTCCAGCGTCCGGGACAGGGACAGGTTGGTCCAGAAACAGTTCGCGTGCGTCAGCACTGCCGCCTTGCACGCACCCTCGGTCCCGGACGTGAAGATCATCAGGAGGGCATCGTCGTCGCGCACTTCCCGCTGACCGGTCCAGGCCCCCGGCTCCCCCACGGCGCCACTGGCACGCGACGGCACGGGCACGGACTTTTCAACTCCGCCAGGGCCCAGAGCTGCAGTCCGCGGCCGGTGCGCAAGCAACCCGCACGCAGCGGCGGCGAGCGAGTCCAGCTCGCCTTCGACCAGGAGCAGCTGCGGATCGGAGACCTGAAGCTGGGTTGCAAGCTCCTTGGGCGTGAGCCGCCACGACAGCGGTACGAGGACCAGCCCGGCCTTGGCACAGGCAAAGAACACCACCACATGGTCCGAGCTGTTGCCCGTCAGGGTGGCGATCCTGTCGCCAACCATGTACCCCGCGGACCGGAAGCCGGCCGCGAGGGCGGCCGCGCGGCGCTCCAGCTCGCCGTAGGTGAGGGTGCAGCCGCGGTCATCGATGGCAACCCGGTGCGGGGTCGCCAGGCTGCGGTCCGTGGTCCAGCGGCCCAGGGTGTGCAGTCCGTCTGCGGGGCTCATGCCGCCTCCTCCAGAATTTCCCGGGACGTGTCCGCCCTTTGTCCGCCTCCCCGCGGATTGTGCCACCCCGACCGTCCTGCCAGGCGCTCCGCCGCGCCCGTCAGGCCGCCCGGGAGGAACAGCACCACCAGGATGAACAGCGTGCCGAGGATAAACAGCGGCTCTGACAACGGTACCCGCAGAATGTCCGGGAGGGACCTGACGGCGTCGGAATTGGCTAGCGTGGTCAGGCGCTGATCGAGGATTGTGTAGAAGACACCGCCTACGACGGCTCCCCAGCGGGAACCGACGCCGCCGAGCACTACCATGACCAGCAGCGTGATGGTGAGGTCTGCGGACATGGCCCGCGGCACGGCGCCACTCTGCAGGAGCAGGAAGACCATGCCGATGATGCAGACCAGGACGGCGGACACCACGAAGATCAGCAGCTTCACCAGGTAGGGCTGCAGGCCCAGGACGCGGACGCGGAGTTCGTTTTCGCGGATGGCCGCGGCAACATGGCCCGCACGCGAGGACTGCACCCACGTCACCACGAGGAAGACCGCGACCAGCACGGCCAGGGCCAGCCAGTAGAGGTTGCGGGTGTTGACCACGCCGACTAGGAAGTCTGGCAGGTTGTCGGTGCGCAGCGTCAGTCCTTCGTCGCCGCCGGTGGCGCCGTCGGGATTGCGGCCCACGATCACCGAGCCGGCCTGCGCGAAGGCGAGCGTGACCATCGCGAACGGTATCCCGCTGACCCGGAGGCTGATGCTGCCCACCACGTGGGCCAGCACGATCACGATCAGTAGGGTCAGCCCCATCGCCGGAAGCAGCGGGATGTCCAGGTTCTGCAGGATGATCGCGAGGCCGTAGACGCCGGCGCCGAAGTACAGCGCGTGTCCGAAGGAGAGCAGCCCCGCAACGCCGAGCAGCAGGTGGTAGGTCAGCGCCGCGGCGGCCATGAGCATGCACATGGCCAGCAGTTGCAGCGAGCCGGGCGTATAAGTCGGGCCGGGCAGCACGCCCGGCAGGGACAGGTTCAGCAGCGGCAGGAGTACCAGGAGCACGAGCCC
>NZ_JBFTZW010000047.1:0-24487 GCF_056406555.1 Arthrobacter sp. P1_B4 | reverse complement strand
ACTCCAAGGAGTACACGGCGGCCACCCGGATCTTCGGGCTGGTGGAAGGAAACCTGCTGTGGCGCTGGGACGTGGCCACCGGCAAGAATTCGACGGCGGGCGGCGGCCTGGAGGCCCACGCATCGGCCATCCTCGCCAAAGTAGGCTAATTACGCGGTCTCACTGATTTTTCCGTTGTCACCATCGACCCAGGAGAAATGCCGTGAACGACACAGTCACCAGCTCAGCCGGCAGCACAGCACCCGGCAGCGCCAGCTACGCCGACCTCAAGGCCGTGTTCTTCAACGGCACGCTCAAGAAGTCCCCGGACGTGTCCAACACCCAGGGCCTGATCGAGGTCAGCCGCCGGATCATGGAGAAGCAGGGCGTCACCACCCGCGTGATCCGCACGGTGGACCACGACATCGCCAGCGGGGTCTACCCGGACATGCGCGAACACGGCTGGGCCACCGATGAGTGGCCGGAACTCTACCCGGCCGTCCAGGAAGCGGACATCGTCGTCGTCGCGGGGCCTATCTGGCTGGGGGACAACTCCTCGCAGACCAAGAAGCTCATCGAGCGCCTCTACGCCCACTCCGGGCAGCTGAACGCGAAGGGCCAGTGGGCCTACTATCCGAAGGTGGGCGGCTGCCTCATCACCGGCAATGAGGACGGCATCAAGCATTGCGCCATGAACGTCCTGTACAGCCTCCAGCACATCGGCTTCACCATCCCGCCGCAGGCCGACGCCGGCTGGATCGGTCCCGTCGGGCCGGGACCGAGCTACCTTGACCAGGGGTCCGGGGGGCCGGAGAGCGATTTCACCAACCGCAACACCACCTTCATGACCTGGAACATGCTGCACCTGGCGCGCATGCTCAAGGATGCGGGCGGCATTCCCGCCTACGGAAACCTGCCCGATGCCTGGAAAGCGGGCACCCGTTTCGACTTTGAAAATCCGGAATACCGCTAGGACCGGCCTGCCCCACAGTCCGGCGGAGCCAGATTGTCCCTGCCGGGGCCGGAACCTGCCGGGCCCGGAATACGCACAGAGCTAAGGACGTTCCTTTCAATATGACTATCAAAAGCCCCCTGTTGTCGCGCCCGGCCGCGGTTGAGGCCGGCGGCGCCGATGCCGGCGTCGCCGCCCACTACGGCGAGCCGCTCCGGGAGCAGCGGGCGCTGGCCGCCGGCACCGCCGTCGTCGATCTCTCACACCGCGGTGTGGTGACGGTCAGCGGGCCGGACCGCCTGAGCTGGCTCAACACGCTGTCCTCCCAGCAGCTCACTTCGCTGGCCCCTGGCCAGTCCACCGAACTGCTGTTGCTGAGCGTGCAGGGCCGGATCGAATTCGACGCCAGGGTGGTGGACGACGGCGCCACGACCTGGCTGATCGTCGAGGCAGCCGAGGCGGCCCCGCTCGCCGAATGGCTCAACAAGATGAAGTTCATGCTCCGGGTCGAAATCGCGGACGTCTCCGCCGACTGGGCCGTACTCGGCTCCACCCACCGCATCCCGGAATGGGAGGCGCTGCAGGCCTGGCAAGACCCGTGGCCGCACGTCGGCGCCGGCGGCTACTCCTACGCTGTGGTGGGCGAGGACGCCCATCCAGGACTGGAACGGCCCTGGTTTGAGTACCTGGTCCCCGCGGACGAGCTGGTCGCGACCGTGGGCGACCGTGCCCTCGCCGGCACCATGGCGTCCGAAGCGCTGCGGATTGCGGCGTGGCGGCCCCGCTGGGGCGCGGAAACGGACGACAAGACCATCCCGCATGAGCTCGACCTCCTCCGCACTGCCGTGCACCTGGCCAAGGGCTGCTACAAGGGCCAGGAGACGATCGCGCGAGTCCACAACCTGGGCCACCCGCCGCGCCGTCTCGTGTTCCTCCAGCTCGACGGTTCCCAGCACACCCTGCCCGCGGCCGGCAGCGAGGTGCGTGCGGGCGAACGGAAGGTGGGCACCGTGACCTCCGTGGCGCAGCACTACGAAATGGGCCCCGTCGCCCTGGCCGTCATCAAACGCTCCGTCGCCCCGGACGAGGTCCTGACCGTCGTGGACGGGGACGAGCCGTACTCCGCGGCCCAGGAAGTCATTGTGGCCCCCGACGCCGGCCAGGTGGTAGGCCGCCAGACCGGCTTCCTGCGGGGCACCCGATGAGCGGCGAGTCCAAAGTGAACGAGCCGGGCGCCGCGCCCGACGACGAGACACTCGCGCTGGCGCACGCGCTCTTCGACGCCGCCCGCGAGGGCAACTCCGCGCTGCTGGGCAGCTACCTGGCCGCCGGCGCCCCGGCCACGCTGACCACCTCCTCCGGCGACTCGCTGGTGATGCTGGCGGCGTACCACGGCCACGCCGGCACTGTCCGGCTGATCCTGGACCACGGCGGCGACGCCAACACGCCGAACGACCGCGGCCAGACCCCGCTGGCCGGTGCTGTCTTCAAGGGCTACACGGACGTGGCCCGGGAACTGCTGGACGCCGGGGCCGACCCGGACGCCGGCACCCCCACCGCGCGGGCCGCTGCGCAGATGTTCGCCCGGACGGACATCCTGGCCCTCCTCGGCTGACCAATCGCACCTGGGGCCGGGGCGCGGCCGGCCCGGGTTTGGGAGGATTGCCCTCAAATACTCCACGTGGAATAATCTTTAGTGGAGTAACTGCCGTTTAGGCCGAAGAGAACACTGCTAAACCGAGAAGGACTGCACCATGGCCCGGGCAACCGCATTGACACCCCTAGGTGTCGCCGCACTTTCCCTGCTCGTGGAAGAGCCGATGCATCCCTACGAGATGTACCAGCTCCTGATCGCACGGCACGAGGACCGGCTGGTCAAGGTGCGGCCAGGAACGCTTTATCACGCCGTCGGGCGGCTCGAGGATCGGGGGCTGGTCACAGCCACGGGAACGGACCGGGGAGGCAACCGTCCGGAGCGCACCACCTACACGATCTCGGCTGCCGGCCGCGAAGCGTTCACGACGTGGCTGCAGGACATGCTCGCCGCCCCGGTCAACGAATACCCGGCCTTCCCGCTGGCCATCTCCGAGGCCTACAACCTGCCCGCCGGCGTCGTCGTGGAACTCCTCGACCGGCGTCTTCAGGCGTTGGAGGAACAGCTCGGCTTCCTGGTCTCCGGCGAGGACCTGCTCGCGAAGAAGGGCGTGGAGCGCAAGTACTGGATCGATGTCCAGTTCCAGCTGAGCACGCTGCGCGCCGAAATCGCCTGGATCCGCAGCCTTCAGGACCAGCTCCGCTCCGGCGAACTGCCGTGGTGAACTCCGCGCAGGACCGCGGCCGGGACCCGGCCGCCCCCACACACAGCCCATCCACCGTTTCACACCAGCCCCTAAGGAACCGCATGGAAAACGTAGCCCGGCCATGGCCGGCACTCTGGTCCCTGGTGATCGGCTTCTTCATGATCCTGATCGACACCACCATCGTCTCGGTGGCCAACCCCAGCATTATGGAGGGCCTCAACACTGACATTAACTCGGTGATCTGGGTCACCAGCGCCTACCTGCTCGCCTATGCCGTGCCGCTGCTGATCACGGGCCGGCTCGGGGACCGTTTCGGTCCGAAGAAGCTCTACCTCTCCGGACTCGTCGTCTTCACTGTGGCATCGCTGTGGTGCGGCCTCTCCGGCAGCGTCGAGATCCTCATCGCGGCCCGTGTGGTCCAGGGACTCGGCGCGGCCATGATGACGCCGCAGACCATGGCCGTCATTACCCGGATCTTCCCCCCGGACCGCCGCGGAGCGGCCATGGGCATCTGGGGTGCCACGGCCGGCGTCGCCACGCTGGTTGGCCCGATCCTCGGCGGCGTGCTGGTGGACGGCCTCGGCTGGGAATGGATCTTCTTCATCAACGTTCCCGTCGGGATTGTCGGCTTCATCCTCGCCCAGCGTTTCGTGCCCTCGCTGACAACCCACCCGCACAAGTTCGATATTCCCGGCGTGCTGCTCAGCGCCCTCGGCCTGTTCCTCCTGGTCTTCGGCATCCAAGAGGGCGCGACGTACGACTGGGGCACCATCGCCGGCCCCATCACCGTCTGGGGCCTGATCATCAGCGGCATCGCCGTGCTGGTGGTCTTCGTCCTGTGGCAGAAGTTCAACACGGGTGAACCGCTGCTGCCCCTGTCCCTTTTCAAGGACCGGAACTTCTCGCTCGCCAACATTGCGATCACCACGGTGGGCTTCACCGTCACCGCGTTCAGCCTGCCGCTGATCTTCTACTACCAGATCGTCCGCGGACTGACCCCGACCCAGTCGGCGCTCATGATGGTGCCGATGGCGCTGATCTCGGGCGGCCTCGCCCCCGTCGTCGGCCGGATCATCGACAAGGTCAACCCGAAATTCATCACCGCGACCGGCCTGGTCCTGATGTCCGTGGCGCTGTTCTGGAATGCCCTGCTCATGCACCCGGACACCCCCATCTGGCTGTTCCTCCTGCCGAGCGCAGTGCTGGGCTTCGCCAATGCAGGCATCTGGGCGCCGTTGAGTTCCACCGTCACACGCAACCTGCCGCCGCGGCAGGCGGGAGCCGGCTCAGGCGTCTACAACACGACCCGCCAGATCGGCGCCGTACTCGGCAGCGCCGCCATCGCCGTCCTGATCCAGTCGCGGCTTGCGGCCGAGCTCCCCGCCCGGCCCGGAGCAGGCGCAGACGCCAGCCCGATGGGCTTCGGCGGGGCCTTGCCGGCGGAACTTCATGAGGGGTTCTCGACGGCGATGGGCCAATCCATCCTGCTGCCGGCGGCGGTCATTCTGCTCGGTGCTGCCGTGGCGCTGTTCTTCGCCAAGCCCAAGCCGGTCCAGGGCTGGGGCGAACCAGATGCTGCCGCAGCCACAGCCGCAGCAGCCGCCGCGGACCAAGCGGACGCGGACGAAGCCGACGCGGACAGGGCCGCAGCGGAGCGCGGCTAGCCTGGCGGCATCCGGATCAGCCCAGCAGCACGCTGGTTTGGATGCCGCCCGCAGAAAATCCCAGGCTCCGGGCCAGCGCCAGCGACCCCTTGTTGCTAACTTCTGAACGCCACTGCAGCGTCAGCCCGGCGGCGAGGGCCTCGTGGGCGGCTACCGAGGCGGCCAGCTTGCCCAGGCCGTGGCGCCGCCATTCGGGCGAGACCAGCACGCCCATATGGGCCAGCAGCCCTTCCCATTCCGCATACGCCCCGCAGGCCACCGGCGTCCGCCGCCCGTCTTCCAGATGCAGGACGGTGAAGCGGTGTTCCAGGTCGGCGAGGCCCACCTCGTTGACGTCGTCGGGCGGGCAGAACGTCTCCAGTTCGATCGCTTCCGGGTTCCCGTGCGAGACCGTCAACTCCCCGGCAGGCTGCTGCAGGGGGAGGTCGTCGGCGAAGAAGAGTGCCGCGGCGCCGAGCCCGTGGCCGCCGTGCCCGCGGGTGATGGTCAGCAGCGTCACGTGCTGGGCCAGTTCCTCGTCCGAGAGACCCTCGGCGGCGTCCAGCGCCCACTGCGGGCCCACCAGGGCGGAATTGCCGAACAGGCGGACGAACTCCAGGGACCGGGCTGTCTCATCCGCCCGGGTGAGCCTCACGCCGGCGGCAGCCGCGAAGGCGCCGTCGTCGAACCCCAGGCGGCGCGCCCATGCGAGCTGGACAATTTCTGCGGAACCGGGCTCAAGAGTCATGAATCAACCCTACCCACCGCGGCCGGGCGTCCGGTTGCCCCCTGCCTGGCTGCGGCGCTGCCCGCCCGGCTCTTCCCGGCGGGCCGCGCCGAGCCGGACCCCGCCGGTGTTGTCCCGCTAGCCGAAGAGGACTGCGGCCTCGTCGTAGCGGCTCTGCGGTACGGACTTGAGGTTGCCGAGTGCGGCGTCGAAACCGACATGCACAATATCCGTGCCGTGCAGCGACACCATGGTGCCCCAGCGCTTTTCCACTACCGAATCGATGGCGGCCATGCCCAGGCGGGTGGCCAGGACCCGGTCGAACGCCGTCGGGACGCCACCGCGCTGGATGTGGCCAAGGACCGTTGCGCGGGTCTCGATGCCGGTGCGGGCCTCCAGCTCGGGGGCAAGCATTTCGGCGATGCCGCCGAGGCGGGGCCGGCCAAAGGTGTCGAGGCCGCGCTCCGAATGCGGGGACTCCTGGCCTTCGGGCACAAACCCCTCGGCGACGACGAGYAGCGGGGCGCGGCCACGGTCGTGGGCGGAGACGACCCACTCGGCGATCTGTTCCATGGAGGCCTTCTGCTCCGGGATCAGGATGGCGTGGGCGCCCGAGGCCATGCCGGCGTGCAAGGCGATCCAGCCCACATGCCGTCCCATGACTTCGGCAATCATGCAGCGGTGGTGGGACTCTCCGGTGGTGCGCAGCCGGTCGATTGCCTCGGTGGCGATTTCCACGGCCGTGTCGAAGCCGAAGGTGTAGTCCGTGGCGTCAAGGTCGTTGTCGACCGTCTTGGGCACGCCCACGATTTTGAGGCCGGCGTCGGTGAGCCGCTTTGCGGCGGCCAGGGTGCCCTCGCCGCCGATGGCGATGATGGCGTCGATCCCGAGCCGGTCCATGTTGGCTTTGATGACGTCGGGACCGCCGCCGTTCTCAAACGGGTTGGTGCGGGACGTGCCCAGGATGGTGCCGCCCTGCTTGGCGATGCCGCGGACCATGGTGCGGGGAATTTCCACGATGTCGCCCTCGACAACGCCGCGCCAGCCATCCTTGAATCCTACGAACTGCTGGCCGTGGACCGCGATTCCTTTGAGGACGGCGCCACGGATGACGGCGTTCAGGCCGGGGCAGTCTCCGCCGCTGGTGAGGATTCCAATTTTCATGTCTTGGCTCAAATCCTGGTTTGAAGGGGTACAGGCAGAGCGCCACGCTGAGCTCACCCTAGAGTCTAGTGGCGGGTGTGGGGCAGGACACAAACGGTTACAAAAGGTGCCCCCGCCATGATGGCGGGGGCACCTTTTCGTGGTGCGGGGCAGCTACCGGGGCAGGTTGCCGCCGGGCCGGCCCGGCCTGTGAGTGGCCGGCCTGTGATTGGACGGCCGGTGACGGATGTCAGGGCCGGGAGGAACGCTTCGAGAGGAAGCTTTGGAGGACGATTGCGTTGCGCTGGTCCGGGAGGAGGAGCCAGGCCGCGAGGTAGACTACGAACGCCGGGCCAGGGAGCAGGCTCAGGAGCAGGTAGGCGATCCGGACATAGGCCACATCAACGTTCAGTTTGGCGGCAACCCCGCCGCAAACGCCGCCAACCCAGCGCTGCGGACCACGTTTCAGGCCGAGGCCCCGGATGGTGTCGAAGAATTTATCCATGGTTCAAGACTTCCCTGTAGTTGACTTATTGTCACGCCTGCGCGCCGAGACCAGGCCGCCCACGACCAGGGCGCCCCCTGCCCCGATCATCAGGCCGATCAGCACATAGGTGCCGTTGAGGGCCACGAGGCCGAGCCGGGAAATGATGATCAGTGCGGCCAATGCCACCACTGTCAGTCCCCAGACCACTGTGCCCACCCGGGCGGGCGGACCCGCTTCGGGGTCGTGCCCGGCGTCGGCCAGCGGCGAGTCGTCATAGCTGCTCATGTCAGTTGCCTTCCTTGATGGTCACGTTGCTGACGGTGCCGGAGATCTCCAGGACCAGCCGGGCGCCCGGTTTTGCGGTGTTGTAGTCGCTTTGCTGCGTCGTCATGCCGCCGCGGTCCTGGTTGCCGTCGTGGAGGTTGCCCATGGTCATGTCCGCCTGGACGTGCACCGGAACGGTGGCGGGGATGACGACTGTGAGGTTGCTGGCCGTCGCGTCGATCGGAACTACGACATCGGAGCCCAGGGGCGGATTCAGCGCCAGCTTGGTCAGGTCCACGGTTCCGGCGCCGCCGGTGATCTCGAAGCCGCCTTGGGCCTGCTGAATGCTCGCCGGAGCCCAGTCGGCGTTCTGGAAGCGGAACCGGTCCCCGTGGGGGACCACGCTGAAAATGGCGCCGATCAGCAGGGCCACGATTGAGAAGAAGCCCAGGATCCCGGAGGTCCGGCCCCGCAGCCCTGCAAACAGGATCCCGAGGCCCAGGATGGCCGCGCCGAAGGCCCAGACCAGCGCGTTGCCGGCATCGCCGAGATCGATCACGTTGGCCGCGTCGAGGGCCTTGATGCTCCCGCCCACCAGGAGGGCGGAGCCGACGGTGATGGCGACCGCCGGAGCGCCCGGGCCAAGGTTGCGCGCGGACGGTGCGGGCGGTGTGGCGCCGGACCCCGGTCCGTAGCCGTCTGGGGGAACAGGGCCGGGCGGTACGGGGCCGGACGCAATGGGTCCCGACGGCGGGGGCGGACCCCAGTCCGGACCGGTGCCGGTGACTCGAGAGCTGTCAGCCAGGTCGCCATATGTCCGGCCGCTGCCCTGCGGGAAGCTGCCTGCCGATGGCGGCCCGGCGGCGGTGCGGGGGCTAGCCGCAAAAGCCGCGGCGCCGGCCGGGCTGCCGGAGTCGTAATGCGACGGCATGGCAGTGGCCCCGTCCCGGATCTTGTTGCGTTGGGTCAGGTAGTAGACGAGGTAGATGGCCCCGCCCACCCAGAAGACGGTCCAGACGAAGGCGCCAAAGCCGAAGCGGTCCCAGCCCCAGACCCCGGTGCCCAGGCTGGGGAAACCGATGACCGAGGTGATGAGCGCGCCGGTCATGCCGGCCGTCCACCGCCCTGCGGCGGCCTCCTGGACGTGAATGCGGCCGTCGGGTTCGGGCAGCAAGGCCCAGGCCAGGCCGTAGGCGAGAACGCCAATTCCGGCGAAGACGGTCAGGACGATCAGGACGCCGCGGATAATCAGCGGGTCGACGCCGAGCCGGTGGGCTATGCCGCTGGCCACGCCGCCGATCCAGCGGTCGCGTCCGCGGTAAATGCCCTGGCTGCGGATCCAGTCGAAGAAATTCTGGGTTTGCCGGCCGGGCAACGGCCCATTCGGATCGCCGGGCGGGTAAAGCCGCGGCGGCTCCGGCGGCGCGCCGCCCGGCCCGGAGAAGGCCGGAGCGGGCTGGCCCGTGCCTGGAAGTTCGGGGACGGAACGTTCCGTGTGCGGAAGGTCTGCGGCGGGGCGTTCGGGTTCGGTACGTTCCGGTTCTGGAAGGTCCGATTCTGGAAGTTCGGGGCGGGATAGATCCGTGGCCGGCCGGTCTGCGGAGGCCGGGCCTTCATCGGGGTGCGGAGTGTGCGGGTTCATACTTCGATCCTTCCCGTTCCCGATGCCGGCCTCTACTGGGGAACACCCTGAACGGTCCCTGAGTGGCCCCCGGTTGGGCCCTCAAACGCGTCCGGGAAACCCCGATCCGTGCTTGGATTGAGGCATGACAACCGCGCCCGCCCGCCCGCCGCTGGTCCGCAGCAGCGACCGCGTGATTGCCGGCGTGTGCGCGGGCCTCGCCAACCACCTGGGCTGGCCGGTGCGCATGGTCAGGATCGGCATGGCAGTGGCCGCGCTCGCCGGCGGGGCCGGGGTGGCCTTCTACGCCTGGCTTTGGATCATGGTCCCCACGGCGGATGAAAACGCCCGGCGCACCGCCCGCCGCCCGGCGTCGCCCATCGCTCCGGCAGTGAGCTTCCCGGACACCCCGGGCGTCGCAAACCTGTCCGACGCCCCCGGCATGCCGGGAGCTCCCGGAACCAGTGGAACGCCAACGAAGGCGGCGCCGGGGTCCTGGCGGTCCAAAGTCTCCGGCATGCCCTTCGGCAAGGAGATCCTGCTGGGCGCGGGCCTGTTGCTGGCCGCCGGGATCCTGATCGCCCGGCTCCTTGGGGTTGACGTGCCGCTGGGAACCCTGATCCCGGTCGCTGCGATCCTGGGCGGTGCCGCGATCGCCTGGATGCAACTGGACGAGACCCGCCGGGCGGGGCTCGTGGACAAGACCAAAGCGGACCAGGCCGGCGGCTGGGCCCGCCTCGCGGCCGGGCTCGCCCTCGTCGTGGCCGGGGTGCTGGTCATGGTGTCCGGCTCGGGGTCCTGGGAACAGACCTGGCTCGCCCTCCTGGCCTCGGTGGCCGTGCTCGGCGGCGTGGCCCTGGTGCTCCTGCCATGGGGGCTGAAGTTCTGGCGCGACCTGGAAACCGAGCGCGCGGGGCGGGTCCGCGCCACCGAGCGTGCCGAGATCGCCGCCCACCTCCATGACTCCGTGCTGCAGACCCTCGCCCTGATCCAACGCCGGGCCGCCAACGAGCACGATGTCATCAGGCTGGCCCGCGCGCAGGAGCGCGAGCTGCGTGGCTGGCTGTACCGGGACTCCGACAAGGAATCCGGCCAGCTGTCCGACGGCATCAAGGCCGCCGCAGCCGAGGTCGAGGACGCCCTGGGAAACGCCGTCGAGGTGGTCAGCGTGGGGGACTGCGCCATGACCCAACGCCACGAGGCCCTCGTCCAGGCATCCCGAGAGGCCATGCTGAACGCCGCCCGGCACGGCGGCGGCGCCGTGTCCGTGTACCTGGAAGTCACCGACGCCGCCGCGGAAGTTTTCGTCAAGGACCGGGGCCCGGGCTTCGATCCGGATTCCGTTCCCCCGGACAGGCTCGGCGTCAGGGAATCGATCATCGGCCGGATGAACCGCCACGGCGGCACCGCCGCGATCACCAGCAGCCCGGACGGCACCGAAGTGCGGCTCCGGCTGCCCATCGCCGCCGCCTCTGCCGGAACTGCCGCGGCCGCCGCCAACAACGCCAACGGAGAGGCCAAACCGTGACCAGCCCAACGTCAGGAAACCCTGTGCAACGAAACCCTGTGCAAGGAAGCCCCGCCCCGATTCGAGTGGTGATCGTGGACGACCACGCCATCTTCCGCTCCGGGTTGAAGGCGGACCTGGACCCGGACATCGTCGTCGCGGGGGAGGCCGGAACGGTGGAGGAGGCAATCGCCGTCATCGCAGTCCAGCGCCCCGACGTCGTGCTCCTTGACGTCCATCTTCCCGGCGGCCGGGGTGGCGGCGGACGCGAGGTCCTGGCCGGCTCGGCGCCCCTGCTGGGCACCACGCGGTTCCTGGCGCTGAGCGTCTCCGACGCGGCAGAAGATGTGGTGTCCGTGATCCGGGCCGGCGCGCGCGGCTATGTCACCAAGACCATCTCCGGCGCGGAGATCAGCGGCGCCGTCCGCCGCGTGGCCGGCGGCGACGCCGTCTTCTCACCCCGGCTGGCGGGCTTCGTCCTGGACGCGTTCGGCACGGCCCCCGCGGACATCGCCGACGACGAGCTCGACAAGCTCTCGGCGCGGGAACTCGAAGTGATGCGCCTTATCGCCCGCGGCTACAGCTACAAGGAGGTGGCCAAAGGACTGTTCATCTCGATCAAGACCGTTGAAACCCACGTCTCGGCCGTGCTGCGCAAGCTCCAGCTCTCCAGCCGCCACGAGCTGACCCGCTGGGCCGCCGAGCGCCGCCTCCTTTAACGACAAACGCTCCCGCAAGTCCGGCGCCTAAAACCCGGACGCTCCCGCACGTCCGGCGCCTAAAACCAGGGCGCTCCCGCACTTCAGGCGCTTTTAGGCCCGACGCTTCCGCAGGTGGTGCGGTAATGCGGCGGGCGCTCGTCCGTTCTGCGGGAGCGTCGGGAATGTATGCTGCAGGACCTGCGGGAGCGTCAGTAGGAATGGTGCAGGACCTGCGGGAGCGTTTGGTAGGTTACTACTTCGCCTTGCCGAGGAAGTCCTGCAGGCGGGCGACGCCCGTGGCCAGGTCGTCGTCGCCGAGTGCGTAGGACAGGCGCAGGTAGCCGGACGGGCCGAACGCCTCGCCGGGAACCACAGCCACTTCGACCTCGTCCAGGATCAGCGCCGCGAGTTCGGCGGAGGTGGCCGGCCGCACCGGGCCGTTCGCAGACGGGAACTCCTTGCCCAGCAGCGCGCGGACGTCCGCGTACACGTAGAACGCGCCCTTCGGCGTCGGGCAGTCAACGCCGTCAATCGCGTTCAGCCCCGCGACGATCGCCTTGCGGCGGCGGTCGAATGCCACCTTCATCTCATCGACGGCGGTCAGCGGCCCGGACACAGCCGCGAGGGCGGCGACCTGGGGGATGTTGGAGACGTTCGACGTCGCGTGCGACTGCAGGTTGGTGGCGGCCTTGATGACGTCCGCGGGCCCGATCATCCAGCCCACGCGCCAGCCGGTCATGGCATAGGTCTTGGCGACGCCGTTGAGGATGACCACCTTGTCGCCGAGCTCGGGCACCGCGGTGGCGATCGAGGTGAACGGCACGCCGTCGTAGGTCAGGTGTTCGTAGATCTCGTCGGTGACAACCCACAGGCCCTTGGACGCTGCCCACCGGCCGATCTCCTTGACCTGCTCCGGCGAGTACACGGCGCCGGTGGGGTTGGAAGGGGAGACGAAGAGCAGGATCTTGGTGCGCTCGGTGAGGGACGCTTCCAGCTGGTCCACGGTGACCAGGTAGCCCTGCTCCGGGCCAGCGAAGACCTCCACCGGCACGCCGCCGGCCAGCCGGATGGCCTCCGGGTACGTGGTCCAAAACGGGGTCGGAACAATGACCTCGTCGCCCGGATCCAGCAGGGTGGCGAAGGTGTTGTAGACGGCCTGCTTGCCGCCGTTGGTCACCAGCACCTGGGACGCCGCCGCCCGGTAGCCCGAATCCCGGAAGGTCTTGTCCGCGATGGCCCGCTTCAGTTCGGGGAGCCCGCCGGCGGGGGAGTAGCGGTGGTATTTCGGCTGGCTGGCGGCCTCGATGGCGGCCTGCACAATGTAGCCGGGGGTCGGGAAATCGGGTTCCCCGGCGCCGAAGCCAATGACCGGACGGCCGGCTGCCTTCAGCGCCTTCGCCTTGGCATCGACGGCCAGAGTGGCGGATTCGGCTATGGCGGAAATGCGCTGGGAAATGCGGGCAGCAGACATGGGCGGGTCCGTTCTTCGCTTGCAGCTGGAAGGCTGGATATGGGATTCGACGAAATCTACTCTATGCTGTTCAGCGGATCCCCCGGGGCGCCTGAACCCGAATGTGACTGACGGCTGTCAGTTGGTTTTCGCAGGCACGCAGGGGTCCGGAAGAGGGCCGGTTCGACGTAGGCGCAGTTGTTGCGTAGACTGGTTCTCCGGTGTTGAAAACACGATGATGGCCTGCGCCTCAGGGAAGCCTGTGGGACGCATCGGCCGGAGCGGTTTTTCTCCCCGAAGGGTAGTGGCGCAATTGGTAGCGCAGCGGTCTCCAAAACCGCAGGTTGCAGGTTCGAGTCCTGTCTGCCCTGCGCATGCTGTTCCGGATTATCCGGAACCAGCGCAGCAACCATGGTTCAGTTCAGAGCCGGGTATCCGATCATTGCGAGGATGAGTGAGGACCAGGTGACCGAAACAGCTGCCAGCAGCTCCAAAGGCCGCCCCGCCAAGAATGCCGCCAAGCCCGGCTTCTTCGCTCGTATCGCGATCTTCATCCGCCAGGTCATTGGCGAACTGAAGAAGGTCGTCGCACCGACCCGTAAAGAACTGATCAACTACACACTCGTGGTACTGGTGTTCGTGACCATCATGATGGTGATCGTCACCTTGCTGGACCTGGCCTTTGGGACCGCGGTCAGCTGGGTCTTCGGCGGCAGCGCCCCCACGGACAGCTAAGGCGACCGGTCCGCAGACTGCGTGGATGCCCCGGGAAACCGGAGATTCCGCGGGGTGTGCGGAATTGAGTCATTTAAATAGGCATGTTAGGCAATGAGGAAGCAGGAGACCAAGTGTCTGAGCAGGAGCTCGAGGTAACTGAGACTGAGCTGGATAAGAGCCAGGACGCCGCGGTGGAAGCCGCGGAAGAGTCCGAGGCTGTGTCTGCTGCGCCCGAATCCGACGTCACTGACGAGGCCGTAGCCACGGAAGAAGAAGCGGCAGACGACGCCGACGCTGATGCAGCCGACGCTGATGAGGCTGACACCGACACTGATGAGGCTGACGCCGACGCGCTGGCAACGGCGGCCGCCAAGGCCGACGTCGACCCCGCGGACGAGTTCAAAGCCAAGCTGCGCCGCCAGGAGGGTGACTGGTACGTCATTCACTCCTACGCAGGCTACGAGAACCGCGTCAAGGCCAACCTTGAGACCCGCATCCAGACCCTGGACATGGAAGATTACATCTTCGAAATCCAGGTTCCGATGGAGGAAGTCGTTGAGATCAAGAACGCCCAGCGCAAGGTCATCAACCGTGTACGCATCCCCGGTTATGTCCTGGTCCGCATGGACCTGACCGACGCTTCCTGGGGCGCCGTCCGCCACACCCCCGGTGTCACCGGCTTCGTGGGCAACGCCCACAACCCGGTCCCGCTCCGCCTCGATGAGGTCTTCTCCATGCTCGCGCCGGTCTTCGAAGAAGAGCAGGCCGAGAAGGGAAAGCCGGTCAAGCACGCCGCCGCACAGGTCGACGTCGACTTCGAGGTTGGCGAGTCGGTCATCGTCAAGGAAGGCCCGTTCGAGACCCTCCCCGCCACGATCTCCGAGATCAAGATCGATTCCCAGACCCTCGTGGTGCTGGTGTCCATCTTCGAGCGCGAGACTCCGGTCACCCTGGCGTTCAACCAGGTCAGCAAGATCTAGCTGTTCCCTAAGAATTCGCCCCGGGCTGCCCGCTTAGCAGCCACGGAGCGGCCGGCCGCCTTGCCATGGCGGCCACCAACCTGAGGCACGCTCCTGTGCCCCAGGACGTATTTGAGAGAAGGACCTACATTGGCTCCCAAGAAGAAGGTCACCGGCCTCATCAAGCTGCAGATCCAGGCAGGTGCCGCTAACCCGGCCCCGCCGATCGGTCCTGCRCTYGGYCAGCRCGGYRTCAACATCATGGAATTCTGCAAGGCGTWCAACGCTGCGACGGAAGCCCAGCGCGGCAACGTTATCCCCGTGGAAATCACGGTCTACGAGGACCGTTCCTTCACGTTCATCACCAAGACCCCGCCGGCTGCAGAGCTCATCAAAAAGGCTGCAGGCGTCGCCAAGGGTTCGGCTACCCCGCACACCGTCAAGGTTGCCAAGCTGACCCAGGCCCAGGTCAACGAGATCGCCACCACCAAGATGGAAGACCTCAACGCCACCAGCCTCGAAGGCGCAGCGAAGATCATCGCCGGCACCGCCCGCTCCATGGGTATCACCGTCGAGGGTTAATTCCCCACCGCTGATGCGCCGGGATCGGGAAACCGGTCACGACGCCGTCAGCACCGCCGGCCAGCCGGCACCACCTAAACAATGAACAGCGGAATTCCGGAACGGATACACCAGCCGGAATGCCGCCTGTGGCAGGGCCCAGCGCGGTCCGCAGACCACAACTGCACAAGGAGAAATAAGCAGCATGGCAAAGCGCAGCAAAGCATATGAGGCAGCCGCGGCCAAGATCGACGCGGAGAAGTTCTACGCGCCGTTCGAGGCAGTGACGCTCGCCAAGGACACCAACCCGTCCAAGTTCGACGCCACCGTTGAGGTCGCTTTCCGCCTCGGCGTTGACCCGCGTAAGGCCGACCAGATGGTCCGCGGCACCGTCAACCTGCCGCACGGCACCGGTAAGGTCGCCCGCGTCCTCGTCTTCGCAACGGGCGACAAGGCTGAGGCTGCAATCGCGGCCGGCGCCGACTTCGTTGGTTCCGATGACCTGATCGAAAAGATCGCCGCCGGCTGGACCGACTTCGATGCCGCCGTCGCCACCCCTGACCTCATGGGCAAGGTTGGCCGCCTCGGTAAGGTCCTGGGTCCGCGTAACCTGATGCCGAACCCGAAGACCGGCACCGTGACCGCTGACGTCGCCAAGGCCGTCAACGACATCAAGGGCGGCAAGATCGACTTCCGCGTCGACAAGCACTCAAACCTGCACTTCATCATCGGCAAGGTTTCGTTCGACGCCATCAAGCTGGCCGAGAACTACGCAGCCGCACTGGAAGAGGTCCTCCGCCTCAAGCCGTCCGCTTCCAAGGGCCGCTACATCCAGAAGGCCACCGTGGCGACCACGTTCGGCCCGGGCATCTCGGTTGACCCCAACGTCACCAAGGTCCTGACCGAGGTCTAGTCCTCACCGGATCACCGGATCCACGGAACTGCGGCGTCGCTGACGTCGCCGGTTCCAGCCAAAGGCCGTCCCGCAACTGCGGGGCGGCCTTTTGCCGTCCTGCGCCGGGACCCGTGGCGTGCGCAAAGCTTGGCATCCGGGACCCTTGGTGCCGCCGGACTTGCCGGTTAGGCTGTCCCGGTGACTACGCCGTCGTACCTCATCGAGGAACTCTCCCTGCCCGCCAGCCTTGATGCCGCTGACACCGATGCCGCTGACACGGCGGAGTTCCTCGAATTCATGGAACTCTGCGATGAGCTCATCCGGCAGACCTGGGGCAACCTGGACCGGGCATCGTCCGCGGCGGCCCGCCTGCAGTACTGGCGGGACACGGCGTACACCCGGCTGAGGCTCTTCTTCGTCCGCGTCGACGGGGGCATGGTGGCCAACTCCTGGGTCCGCTGTGAACTGCAGGAGAATCTGGGCAGTGCACTGCTGCACGTGGGCGTCCTGGATGACTTCGCCGGGCGGGGCATAGGCCGGGCACTGCTGGTGCACGCCGAGGCGCTGGCCGCCGCCGACCGGCGGACCATCCTGCAGACCTTCACGGAGCACCCGGCCGATTTCGACGTCGATGGCATCAACCTCATCAAGCCCGCCACGGGGACCGGAGCGCTGCCCGCCGGCGCGCCGGGTGTCCGTTTCGCCGGAAAAGCCGGGTACCGCCTGGAGCAGGTCGAACGGTTCAGTTCGCTCGACGTACCGCCCGCCGCGGACCTCGACGCCCTGGAACGGGACGCCCTGGCCCGCGCGGGGGACTATGAACTGCTGCACTGGACCGACTCCTGCCCTGAGGAACATGCCGCCCAGCTCGCGGTGCTCATGTCCCGCATGAGCACCGACGCCCCCTCCGGAGCGCTGAGCTACGAGCCGGAAATCTGGGACGTCGCCCGGGTCCGCCACGTCGAGGACACCTGGCGGCGCGCCGGCCAGTCCTCCCTCGTGGTGGCGGCACAGCACCGGGCCAGCGGCGAACTGGCCGCCTATACCGTTCTGCAGACAACAGCCGACAAGCCATGGCTGGCCAACCAGGACGACACCCTCGTCGCGGTGGGCCACCGCGGCCACCGGCTTGGCATGCTCATCAAGATCCGCAACCTGCGCCTGCTGCGGGAGTCGTACCCCGCGGTCCGGCGCGTCCTGACATACAACGCCGCCGAAAACGACCACATGCTCGGCATCAACATCGCGCTGGGCTTCAAGCCGGCGGGCTACGACGGCGAGTGGCAGCGGACCGCTGCCGCCGCGGGCGCAGCCACCGGCAGTGAGATCCGGAACTGACCGGGCGCCGGCTGGGGCAGAAGCTGCAGGGCGCCGGCTGGAGCGGAAACTGCCCGGCGTCACCAATGGAACAGCGGCCCAAACCAGCATATGCTGGCGGTTGAAAGCCCGGTTTGAGCCGGGCCGTACCGATGGTGGGTGGCACAACGGCTGGGAAGATGCCCTCTATGGCAAACGATGTACGGATTGAGCAGCTGTGGATCCCCGATTCCCTTGACGCGCCCGATGCCGCCGACTTTCTCGCCGCGATCGAGGTGGGGCGCAGGGTCCGGATGCAGACCTGGGGCACCGACGACCTCGCCTACGCGCCGCAGGAAAAGCTGCTTGAGATGGCGGACCCCTACGAACGCCAGGTGATCCTCGTCGCCAAGATCGACGGCGTGATTGTCGGGACGGCGGACATCGCCCTGCCGCTCGTGGACAACCTCGATCTCGCCGAATTCACGCTCGACATCCTGCCGGAATTCCGGCGCCAGGGCGTGGGGAGGCAGCTGCTGGCGGCCGCCGAACATTTCGCCCGGGACGAGGGCCGCCACACGATCCTGATCGACACCAACCACCCGGGATCAACCCTGACGGACCCGGAGGCCGAACAGCTCGTGCCCGGCAGCGGCGTCGGGTTCGTCCCGTTGGGCAGCCGTGACGTGGAATTTGCCCGCCATACCGGCTACACCCTGCAGCACATAGAGCAGTTCAGCTCCTGTGCGTTGCCGCTGGACACCAAGCTCGTCGCCGACCTCGAGGCCGAGGCCGAGGAAGCCAATGCCGGCCGCTACCGTCTGCACCACTGGACGGACCGGTGTCCTGACCAGTGGCTCGAGGCCGTCGCCGCGCTGGAAAACCAGGCAGGCGAGGACGAAGTGCCGGGGCCGGATGCCCAGGAAATGGTGTTCGACGGCGGCATCCTCCGGGAAGCGGAGGAAGTCACCATAGCCCAGGGCCGCCGGACGGTGGTCACCGCCGTCGAGCACATCGCCAGCGGAACGCTCGTGGGCCTGACCACCATCAGTGTCCTGGCCCTGCGCCCGGACGTCGTCTTCCAGGACGACACGGTGGTGCTGCAGGAACACCGCGGCAACAAGCTCGGGCTGCTGATCAAGGTCGCCAATATGGAACGGCTCAGCGAACAGTTCCCGGACGCCCGGGTCCTGTACACGTGGAACGCCCCGGAGAACCGCTACCTGCTGAAGGTCAACCAGCAGCTCGGCTTCACGACAGCGGGCGTGACGGGTCTCTGGCAAAAAGAACTCCCCAACTTCGGACCGGCTGTCAGCTGAGGTCCCGGGCCGACGTCGGGCGCTAAAGTCTTTCGCTGAAGTCCTGCGCTGCCCCTGACCGCCGGGCCCGATTTGGAACACGCGCGCCGTGTCCCGTAAGCTTGAAGGACCAAAGACCGTCGGTTGTTGGAAATCCACTCTCCCAAGCAAGACTCACTTCTGCAGTTGCGCCGGGAGAGCGCAGTGGATTTCCGGACGAAGGACCCTGAACATAGGGCGGCCGGCGCAGGTGAACGAAGCAAAGCTCCGCGGTCATGGACCGCGTCGAGACAAGCCCCGTGCATCTGCGCGGGGCGTTTTTTAGTTTTAGCTCTTTTGAGCGGGGACCCGGACATACCGGCACTATCCCCGGAAGGAGGGTTATGGCAACGCCTAGCAAGGTTTCAGCAGTAGCTGAGATCACTAACGATTTCAAGGAATCGAACGCCGCTGTCCTGACCGAATACCGCGGGCTCACCGTTGCACAGCTCAAGCAGCTGCGTGTCTCTCTCGGCCAGGAAACCAAGTTCTCGGTCGTCAAGAACACCCTGACCGCCATTGCAGCCAAGGAAGCTGGTGTCGAAGCATTCGACGGTCAGCTCGCCGGCCCCACTGCAATCGCGTTCATCAAGGGTGACGCAGTTGCAGCTGCCAAGAGCCTGACGGATTTTGCCAAGGCCAACAAGCAGCTGGTCATCAAGACCGGTTACTTCGAGGGCAAGGCACTGAACGCCAGCGAAGTTGCTGCCCTGGCAGCACTCGAGTCCCGTGAGCTGCAGCTCGCCAAGGTTGCAGGGATCCTCAAGGCTCCTGCTGCCGCTGCTGTACGCATCATCGACGCACTGCGCCTCAAGCTTGAAGAAGAGAACGGTGCCCCGGCAGCAGCCGAAGCACCCGCCGCTGAAGAAGCTCCCGCAGCAGATGCAGCAGCCGAGGCCGAAGCACCGGCCGAAGCCGCAGCCCCCGAAGAGAACTAGTCCTCTTCTCCATAAGACTCCGGTGTCACAGCGAGCCTCAGGGCCGCCGCGCACCATTATAGGAAGGACGCCACACCATGGCGAAGCTCACCAACGAAGAGCTCATTGAAGCTTTCAAGGAACTGACCATCATCGAGCTCTCCGAGTTCGTCAAGCTCTTCGAAGAGACCTTCGAAGTTACTGCTGCTGCTGTTGCCGTTGCCGGCCCCGCCGCTGCTGCAGAAGAAGCTGAAGAGAAGACTGACTTCGACGTCATCCTCGAAGCTGCTGGCGACAAGAAGATCGCAGTGATCAAGGAAGTTCGCGCCATCACCTCCCTGGGCCTCAAGGAAGCCAAGGACCTGGTTGACAGCGCTCCCAAGGCTGTTCTCGAAGGCGCCACCAAGGAAGCTGCCGAGAAGGCAAAGGCTCAGCTCGAAGAAGCTGGCGCCCGCGTTACCCTCAAGTAATACCCGCCGTCCGGATCAATCGCGGTCCGCACTGCTCACAGGAAACCCCGTCCACTCAGTGGGCGGGGTTTCCTGCGTTCCCGGACCGGAAACCCGAAACGCCCGGGCCGGAAGCCGGCGCCGGTGAACGATACCCAAGGATTCGGCAAAGTTTTTCTGATACCCCTGTCGCACTTGATGGCGCGACCCTAGACTTTGGATTTGTGCCCACCGGCCCCCAACGCTCAGGAGTTCACCCACAATGACGGACCCGAACACTTCCCCCTCCCGCCGCGCCATGCTCGCCGCAGCCCTCGTGGGTGGCGGCGCGGCCGCCGCCGCGCTGGCCGGAGCCCCGGCGGCGCAGGCCGTCGCCGGCGAAGCCAGTGGCAGGGCGACTGCCAAGAATCAGTTCACCCTGACGGTGCTCGGCACCACGGATCTGCACAACAACGTCTTCAACTGGGACTACTTCAAGAACGTCCCCTATGCCGACGCCGCCGGGAACAAGATCGGGATTGCCCAGGCCGCGACCCTGATCAACGCCATGCGGGCCGAGCGCGGCGCGGCCAGCACCCTGACCATAGACGCCGGCGACACCATCCAGGGCACGCCCCTGGCCTACTACTTCGCCAAGATCTACCCCATCTCGGCAACCGTGAAACACCCCATGGCGCTGGCCATGAACGCGATCGGCTACGACGCCGTGGGGCTGGGCAACCACGAGTTCAACTACGGCATTGGGCTTCTGCGCACCTGGGAGCGGCAGCTGGACTTCCCGCTGTTGGGCGCCAATGTGCACGACGCCGTGTCGGGCGGGCGAGCCTTCACCCCCTACGTCCTGAAGCGGATCAAGACGGACAGCGGCTGGCTGACGGTCGGCCTCGTCGGCCTGGTGACGCCGGGCTGCGCACTCTGGGACCGGGACAACGTCGAGGGCAAGCTCGATTTCAACGGCATCGTAGAAGAGGCCAGAACCGTCATCCCGCAGGTGAAAGCATCTGGGGCCGACGTCGTGATCGTCACGAGCCATTCGGGGGCGACTCCAGGGTCCTCCTACGGTGACGCCCTGCCCTTTCCCGAGAACGCGTCCACCCAGCTGGCAGAGGAAGTCCCGGGCATCGACGCCATCCTCGTCGGGCACGCCCACCTGGAGATCCCCGAGCGCTTCGTCACGAACAAGGCCACGGGCAAGCAGGTGCTCCTGACCGAGCCGCTCAAGTGGGGCATGCGCGTCTCCGTCATGGACCTCGAACTCGTCAAGGAAAAAGGGCAGTGGACCGTCACCGCGGCGCATTCGCTCCTTTTGGACGCCAAGACCGTCGCCCCCGATCCCGCCGTCGTCCGGGCCGTTCAGGCCGGGCACGAGGCCACGGTGAACTACGTCAACGAGGTCATCGGAACTTCCACGGCGCCGCTCAGCACGGCCACCGCCTGCTGGGAGGACTCCGCCGCGATCGACGCCATTAATTACGTCCAGGCCAGCACAGTCAAGGCCGAGCTGGCCAACACTCCCGCGGCAGGGCTGCCCGTATTGTCCATTGCGGCGGCGTTCTCCCGTGCTGTGGACGTCAAGGCCGGGCCGCTGACCATCCGCGATGTCGCAGGACTTTACATCTTCGACAACACGCTGCTCGCCATCAAGGTCACCGGCGCGCAGGTCAAGGCATACCTGGAGTGGTCCGCCCAGTACTTCAAACCGGTGACCGCCACCACGGCCAGGGCCCAGGACGTCACCAACGCTGTGACGGCTACGGCCCCGAACGGCACGCCCGACTACAACTACGACGTCGTCTACGGACTGGACGCACCGCTGAACTATGAGATCGACCTCGCCCGGCCGGCGGGGGACCGGATCGCCAAGCTCAGCTACGGCGGCCAGCCGCTGGCGCCCGAGCAGGAATTTGCTTTGGCCATCAACAACTACCGGCAGAGCGGCGGAGGCAACTTCCCGGCCGTGAAGAACGCGCCGGTGCTCTCGAACAGCCAGCAGGAGATCCGGCAGCGCATCATCGACTATGTCGTGGACCGCGGCACCCTGGACGTCGCCGTGTTCAGCCAGGCCAACTGGCGGCTCACCGTCAACGGGACGCCACTGACGGTCACCGCCTAACCCCAACTCCAACAACAACGCGGGGTCACTTTGCGCCCATCCCGGCGGTCGGGATGGACGGAAGTGACCCCGCGTTGCTGTTAACCCGGGCGGGCTAGTTGGGCTCAGTGATGTCGGCGACGACGGCGCCCAGCGCCGCCGTCAGGGCGTCCGCGTCCACGAACGCGCTGTAGCCATGTTCGCCGGCGCCCATGGAGATCCGACGGCCCGTGATGGTCTGGTCGGCGTAGACGGGCCAGGGGCGGATGCTGCCGAGCGGCGTGATGGTCCCGCGCTCGTACCCGGTGGCCTCGAAAGCCGTATCCGCCGCCGGCAGCGAGAGCTTGTTGACGCCCAGCAGCGCCCGCAGCTTGGGCCAGGAAATCTGCCGGTCGCCGGGGACCAGTGCGAACAGGAAACTGCCGTCCTTGTGCTTGACCACGAGCGACTTCATGATATCCGCGGGCCGGATCCCGAGGATACCGGCCGCCTCCTCAAGGCTGCGGGCGGCGAGGCGTTCGACGATCTCCACGTCCAGCCCCCGCGCCGCGGCGTCGGCGACGAACCGTTCGCGGCCGCTGGTTGTTTTCTGCTCTGGCATCGCGTCAAACCTTCCTGACTCCTGTCGGCGGCGCCCGGTCCGCCCGGCCGCCCAGTGGTCCGGGCCCGCCCCGCCCGCCGGTTACCGGATTTAGTCGCGGTACAGCAGCAGCGCTTCGCCCTGGCCGCCGCCGCCGCACAGGGACACGGCCGCCTTGCCGGTACCCCGGCGCTTGAGTTCGTGGGCCGCGTGCAGGGCCAGCCGGGCCCCCGAGGCCCCGATCGGGTGGCCCAGGGCGATGGCCCCGCCGTGGATGTTGCACTGCTCCAGCGGATAGTTGAGATCCTTCAGGGACTGCACCGCGACAGAACCGAAAGCCTCGTTGATTTCGATGAAGTCGAGGTCCGCGGCGGACCAGCCGGCTTTGTCCAGGGCGTTCTTGATGGCGTTCGACGGCTGGGAATGCAGCGAGTTGTCCGGCCCCGCGACCTGGCCCGGCTTGCCGACCACCGCCAGGTACTCGAGACCGTTGTCCTCGGCGAACTTCCGGCTGCTCAGCACCAGGGCGGCAGCGCCGTCGGACAGGGGAGAGGAGTTGCCGGCGGTGATGGTTCCGTCCGTGACGAACGCCGCGCGCAGACCGGCCAGCGATTCGACGGTCGTGTCGGGCCGGATGCCCTCGTCGGAGGTGACGGCGATCGGATCGCCCTTGCGCTGCTTGACGCTCATCGGGGCGATCTCGCCGTCGAAGACGCCGTCCTTCGCGGCCCGGGCGGCACGCTGGTGCGACTGGGCCGCCACCTCGTCCTGGGAGGCCCGGTCAATGCCGAGGGTCAGGTTCTTGCTCTCGGTCGACAGTCCCATGGACTGTCCGTCGAAGGCGTCGGTCAGGCCGTCGTGCGCGGCCACGTCCAGGGCCTGGACCGTGCCGTACGCCCAGCCCTGCCGGGAACCGGGCAGCACGTGAGGTGCGCGGGTCATGGACTCCTGGCCGCCGGCGACCACCACCGTGGCGTCCCCGCTGCGGATCATCCGGGCGGCGTCGATCACGGCGGTGAGGCCCGAGAGGCAGACCTTGTTGATGGTCACCGTCGGCACGTTCCAGCCGATGCCGGCGCCGATGGCGCTCTGGCGCGCAGGGTTCTGGCCCGCTCCGGCCTGCAGGACCTGGCCGATGATCACGCTGTCCACCTGGTCGGCCTTGACGCCGCTCGCGGCCAGGGCCGCGCGGATGGCGTGGGTGCCGAGCTCGACGGCGGTGAAGCTGGCCAGCTGCCCGTTCAGGCGCCCCTGGGGGGTGCGGGCTGCGGCGAGAATGACAACATCGTTGTTGTCTGCAGGATTGCTCATGGTGTTTTCTTCCGATCTACTTCGACTTATGTCTACGTTATCGTGAGCCCCGTCACCTATCCATTCGGCCCCCGATCCGGCCCGGTCCGGGCCACGGTCCCGGCCGCTGACCCGCTCACCCCGGGCGCTGCCCGGGGCAGCTTGCGAATGGCTCCGCCAGGAGTCAGGGAAAATTCCGCCAAAACTTCGTGCTTGCAATCCCGCCGGAAGTGGGGTAGACAAGTAGGTTGCTTTGCCGTATCGTAGATATTTGCGTCTTCCCTGTTTACCTTCAGCCTTCATATAGCGGTGGGCTTAGCCTGACAGCTGTTCCATCAATGTGCCGTCTACCACGTGCACCAGCTATGGACAGCGCGGGTCCCGGGTCATATAGCGGAACCGGACTGGTAGCGCTGCGGAGTCATTCTGCAGAGTGCATAACGGGGGAGATCTGACAACGCCTGAAGGTCTGTGGAAGGATCCCTCTTGGTCGCCTCGAGCACCTCTAATGTAAACAACGCTACCGCTATCAATGCCGACAGCACCGACGGTGCAACCCGCCGGCTCTCATTCGCAAAGATTCACGAACCCCTTGATGTTCCGAATCTGCTCGCCCTGCA
>NZ_JBFTZW010000046.1:0-46657 GCF_056406555.1 Arthrobacter sp. P1_B4 | reverse complement strand
GAGCAAGGGTTACGGCGGTCATAGCGTGGGGGAAACGCCCGGTCCCATCCCGAACCCGGAAGCTAAGACCCACAGCGCCGATGGTACTGCACCCGGGAGGGTGTGGGAGAGTAGGTCACCGCCGGAACACCATTAACGGTCGAGGACCCCCACCACCAGGTGGGGGTCCTCCCGCATTTAACCCGTCATTCAGGACTTGACCCGTGCCTTCGGCGCCCCGGACCCGAGGGATCGGCCGCCCGCCGGGCCCCGGCTACGTGCCCAGCCGAACCCGGGTCACGGCCTGCCAGAACACAGGTCCCAGGGCCCCCACGAGCGCCCCACGTCCCCCGGGCAGCCGGCAGGGCATCCAAGACGGGTGCCGGCGTCGCCCCCGCCAAGGCCCCCCCTCACGGCCCGCCAGGACCATGGGACCGGTGCCCAGCGGGCAGCGCCCGGGCTGGCTTCCTGGCTGCGGAAAGTCCGCCGGCGGGGACGGCGGCGGAACTGGGTGAAACGGCGCCGACGAGGGGGCTTCCGCTCTCGGCGCAATTTGACGGCGATCGGCGCCCGATTCCAGTGATTTTCCCCAAAAAAGGCCGAAAACACGCGGAATTTGCCACCTCTGAGGCGCCAAGCTGGTAAGTTTTCGAACAGTGGTTTGTACGCATGCCGTGTGCAGGCTCCAAAAATCGTGACCGTCCAGGAGGACATAAATGGCTAAGAACCGTAGTGAACTTGTTGCAGAGGTAGCAGGCAAGGCCGGCACCAGCCAGGCAGCAGTCAACTCCGTGCTCGACGCACTGTTCGAGGTCTTCGAGACCTCTGTCGCCGCGGGCGAGAAGATCACCATCCCGGGCTGGCTCGCCGTAGAGCGCACCGACCGTGCAGCTCGCACCGGCCGCAACCCGCAGACCGGCGAGACCATCCAGATTGCCGCTGGCCACAGCGTCAAGCTGACCGCCGGCTCCAAGCTGAAGGCTGCAGTCGCCAAGAAGAAGTAGTCTTCTTCGCAGGCTTGAAAGGAGCGGCAACCCTCGGGTTGCCGCTCCTTTTGCGTCCCCGGCCAGTCCCCGGCCAGCGGCCGGCCGGTCCCTAACCGGTCCCTAACCGGTCTTAGGCCGGCCGGGCTGCCTTCCCGACCAATCCGCAGCCCTTGAAGGCCGCGCCGGCTGGACGGATCCCCGGAGGCCCAGCCGCCGGGGCCGATTCGCTGAGCAAGGCGGCGTAGCGGACAATGGAGGTGTGCCTTCCGCAGTAAATCCCACGCCCACAACCGCAGCGCCCGTTCCCCCCGGGGACGCACGCGGCCCTGGCTCCGGTCCCCCCGGGATTGCCCGGCCTTGGCTGATCGCAGGCCTTGGCGCGTTGTTTCTTGGCCTGGTAGCGGCACTGATCTTCTCCGGCGCAGCAGCCGCCCGCGAGGTCTCAGATCCAGGTGCGCTGGTGCGCTGGGGGCTTCCGGTGAGCAAAGCGATCCACAACGTCGCTGTCGCCACCGTGATCGGCGGCCTTATCTTCGCCGTCGGCATCCTGCCGCGAAACAGGAACGGCTCCCGGTCCAAGGAGCAGGACGCCCCGGAACATCCGGCCTTCACCCGGGCGCTGGCCGTGGCAGCGGCCGCCGGCGCCGTCTGGACGCTGTCCGCGATCACCGTGCTGGTCCTGGGCTACGCGGACATTGCGGGGCAGGGCATCTCCGGGGACCCGGAATTCACCCGCTCCCTCGTGTACTTCATGACGGACATCGAAACCGGACGCGCGTGGCTGGCTGTCGTCATCATCGCCGCCGTCGTTACCACCGCCCTGTTCGGAGTGCGCTCCCGCGGCGGCCTGGCACTGACGCTGGTCCTTTCGCTGATCGGGCTGGTTCCCGCTGCCCTGATCGGACACTCCTCCAGCTCCAGCGACCACGAGGGCGCCATCAACTCGCTCGGCCTGCACCTGGTCGGCGTATCGGCCTGGGTAGGCGGCATCATCATGCTCGCAGTCCTCTCCGGCGTCCTGGAAGGCACAGGCGCCGGCGGCCGCACCTCCGGGGCAGCCTCGGGGACAGCAGACATCACCGAGCCGACCCTGCGCCGGTTCTCATCCCTGGCCGGCTTTGCCTTCGCCCTGGTCTTCGCCTCCGGCGTGATCAACGCCAGCATCCGCCTCACCACTTGGGCAGACCTCTTCGGCTCGGCCTACGGGCAACTGATCCTGGCCAAGACGGCAGCGGTCCTGGTGCTGGGCGGCATCGGGCTCATGCACCGCCGCTGGGTCATCCCGCAACTCGGCAACCGCGCCATGGGCAGGTCCGCGCGCCGGGTGTTGTGGCAGTTGGTGATTGTGGAGTTGATCATCATGGGGGCGACGTCCGGGATCGCCGTCGCGCTGGGGCGTTCCGCCCCGCCGCAGCCCACCACTTTCGCACCCGACGCTTCGCCGGCCTTCATCCTCTCGGGCTACGAGCTGCCGCCGGAACTGACCCCGGACCGATGGCTCACGGAGTGGCGGCTCGACTGGCTCTGGATCGCCGTCGTCGTGTTTGGCCTGGTGTCCTACCTCCTCGGCGTACGAAGGGTGCTGAAGCGGGGCGACTCGTGGCCCTGGTTCCGGACGGTCAACTGGGTGCTCGGACTCGTGGTCCTCACCTACGTGACCTCGGGGCCGCCGTCGGTCTATGGCAGGGTGCTGTTTTCGGCGCACATGATGGACCACATGGCCCTGACCATGGTGGCCCCCATCTTCCTGGTCCTCGGCGCCCCCGTGACGCTGGCACTGCGGGCGCTCACCCCCCGGCGCGACAGCTCCCGCGGACCGCGCGAGTGGCTGATGATCTTCATCCACTCCAAGTTCTCGCAACTGGTGACACACCCGCTGTTCGCGGCCGCCAACTTCGCCGGCTCGATCGTGCTTTTCTACTACTCGGACGCGTTCGGCTACGCGATGCGGGACCACGTGGGCCACGAACTCATGAACCTGCACTTCGCCCTCACCGGCTACATCTTCGTGCTCACCATGATCGGCACCGATCCGTTGCCGCGCCGCGCACCGTACCCCATGCGGCTGCTGCTCCTGTTGGCCACTATGGGCTTCCACGCGTTCTTCGGCGTCGCCATCATGGGCGGCACCGGGCTGCTGGCCGCCGACTACTTCGGCAACCTCGGGCGGACCTGGGGCCCCCCGGCCCTGCTGGACCAACAGATGGGCGGTGCCGTGGCGTGGGGGATCGGCGAAGTTCCAACCCTGCTGGTAGCGATCGGTGTCGCCGTGATGTGGTCCCGCTCCGACGCGCGCGAGTCCAAACGCACCGACCGGGCGGCGGACAGGAATAACGACGCCGATCTCACCGCTTACAACGATATGTTTGCCAAGCTGGCCGAGCGCGACGCCAGGCTTGCCGAACGCAATTCAAAGCTGGAAGGACGCTCATGACCGAAACCGTACGCACCCACCTCCGGGTCCGGGCCTCCGAACTGGTGGGCCGCAACTGGCTTAACACCGGTGGCAAGTCCCTGGACCTTGAATCCCTGCGCGGCAAGATCGTGCTGCTGGACTTCTGGACGTTCTGCTGCATCAACTGCCTGCACGTCCTGGACGAACTCCGCCCGCTCGAGCAGCAGTACTCGGATGTCCTCGTGACGGTCGGCGTGCATTCGCCCAAGTTCGAGCACGAGGCCGATCCCGTGGCGCTGGCGGCCGCCGTCGAACGCTACGAGATCCGCCACCCTGTCCTCGACGACCCCGAGCTGGACACCTGGAAGGCCTATACGGCCCGGGCCTGGCCGACCCTGGTGGTCATCGATCCCGAGGGCTACATCGTCGCGCACCTCTCCGGCGAGGGCCACGCGGACGGCCTCGCCGTCCTGATCCCCGAGCTGATCGCCGAACACGAAGCCAGGGGCACCCTGCACCGGGGCGACGGCCCCTACGTGGCGCCGGAACCGACGTCGGGAACGCTGCGCTTCCCGGGCAAGGCCCTGTTCCTGCCCGCCGGCCGCGGCGTCGGAAGTGCCGGCGACGGTTCGTGGCTGGTGACCGACACCGGCCATCACCGGCTCGTGGAACTCTCTACCGACTTTCAGACCGTGCTGGCCACTTACGGCTCGGGCGAAAAGGGCCACGCCGACGGCAACGCCGCCACCGCCCGGTTCAACGAACCGCAGGGCCTGGTGCTGCTGCCCGAGGATGTCGCCGCGGCCGCCGGTTACGACGTCGTCATTGCCGACTCCGTGAATCACCGGCTCCGCGGGCTGTCCCTCGCGGACGGCACCGTCCGGACGCTGGCCGGCAACGGCGTACAGCGGCTGCTGGAAACCGGCCCGGCCCGCGTGGACGAGGAAGGCGCCGCCTACGGTACCCGGCTCGAGGCGGACCCGCTCGCGGTGTCCCTGAGCTCGCCGTGGGACGTCGTCTGGTCCACCAAGCTCAACGCCGTGGTGGTGGCGATGGCGGGAGTGCACCAGATCTTCAGCTTCGACCCGACCTCCGGCGCCGTAAAGATCATCGCCGGCAACGGCCTCGAAGGGCTCCTGGACGGCCCGGCCGCTGAAGCCTGGTTCGCCCAGTCCTCCGGCCTTGCCGAAGACGCGGACGGCAACATCTGGGTGGCTGACTCCGAAACCTCCGCCCTGCGCAAACTCGTGATTGATGACGCCGGCAGCATCACCGTCGAATCGGCGGTGGGCAAGGGCCTGTTCGACTTCGGCTTCCGCGACGGCCCCGCCGCGGAGGCGCGGCTGCAGCACCCGCTCGGCGTCACGGTGCTCCCTGACGGTTCGGTGGCCATCGCGGACACGTACAACGGCGCAGTCCGCCGCTACGACCCCGCAACGGGCACGGTCTCCACACTGGCCCGCGGACTGTCCGAGCCCTCGGACGTGATTGTGGACCACACCCAGGTCGCCGGATCCGAGCCGTTGCTGGTGGTGGTCGAGGCCAACAAGCACCAGCTCGTGTACGTGCCCATCCCGAAGGAAGCCCAGCAGGTGGACGAGGGCGCGGCACAGACCCACCGGCCCAAGAGCCCTGTGGCGCCTGGCCCGCTCGAACTGGCGGTCCGCTTCACGGCGCCCACCGGTCAGAAGCTGGACGACCGCTGGGGCGATCCCACCCAGTTGAAGATCTCGTCCACACCCCCCGAACTGCTGGTCTCCGGCGGCGGGACGTCCGTGGGGCTCCTGCGCACCCTGGAGCTTTCCTCCGACGTCCCCGAGGGCGTCCTGCACATCACCGCCCGCGCGGCGGCCTGTGACGGGTCCGAAGACGCCGACGGCGAGATCCCGGACCATGCGGCCTGCCACCTCTACCAGCAGGACTGGGGAATCCCCGTGCTCCTGCAGGCCGACGGAGACACCGAGCTGGTCCTGGACCTGCGCGGAATGGACTGAGCCGCTGCGCCAAGGCTGACCTAAAGGCTGCTGTCCGTGACCCTGCGTCACGGACAGCAGCCTTTAGGCTTTCTTCGGGCCTCCGGCCGGGGAGTCCCGGCGGGTACTAGTAGTCCAGCTGCGGCGTGAGTTTGACGGTGTCGCCGTCGATGTCCAGACGGGTCGTGAAGCTGAAATCGTGGACGGAGTCGATCTCAGACACGGCGCCCGAGAACAGATCCTGTTGGCGGGCCTTGATCCGGGCCTTGCCGTCGAGGGGCGCCACCACCCAGCGGCCGCCGAACGGCTCGATGCTGACGCTCGGGTAGTCCGTGATGCTCCAGTCGATGGTTCCGTCCATCACGCGGTTGTTGGTGGCGTGGTAGAACGGGCAGTTGGGCTGCAGCTTCTGCTGCTTGTCGGCCTCGTCCGCGCAGGAGTCCAGGAACTCCTTGACCTTGCCGCTCACGGCCTCCTTCAGGGCGCCCGTGGCCTCGGTCAGCAGGTTCAGCGATGCCGGAGGCGCGTCCGCGGCCGACACTGTGGCGCGGGTGGCCGGGGCGGAGAAGTACTGGCCGTTCAGGGTCGCCTCGTACTCGCCCGGGTAGAAGACTGCGAAGGAGTTGCGGCCGTTGGGCATGTTCACCGGCACCCCGTTGAGGGTGGCCTCGCTGGAGTTGACCACGGTGACGTCCAGGACGGGCAGTTCAGAGGGGACGAAAGACCATTTGTGGAAGAACAGCCACTCGGTGCCGGAGCGCTCCAACAGGAATTCGGTCCGCAGCTTGTTGCCGTCGACGGTGTACTCCATGGGTACCATGACCTGATTGGCACCACGCTCTTCCGCGGCGCCAAGCTTGACGTCGGAGATGCGTGCCGCGGCGGTTTGCAGGGCCGTGCCGTCGAGCATCGCCGGGTTGCTTTGTGGCACGGAGGCGCGCAACAGGCCCAGCGCCTTTTCGCCATCGCCCTTTTGCAGGGCACTCAAATATTCGCGGACTGGCTGCTGGGGCCCTGCAATGGAGTCGTTCACCAGATTGATCGACACGATGGCGCCGGCGACGGCAAGCATCAGTCCCAGCAGCCACACTGCTGCGATTTTGACCAACGCCTGACTCATCTGCACCATTCTTACGTTACCTGTACCCCACAGGAATCCCGGTGTCACGGTCCGCATCTGTGACGCGGAGCATGGCTGAAGGCCGCCCGGCCCGCGGGCCGGGGACGTTCGGTTGGATGCCGCCGCGGTGATCCCTAGCGGCGGCGGCGTTTGGAGGAAGTGCCGAAGACGCCGCGGAGCAGTTCCCTGCCAAGCTGGGTCCCCAGCGAGCGGGCCATGCTCTGGAGGCCACCGCCCAGGGCCCCGGCGAGTTCGCCGCCGATGCCCCCGCCACCCCCGGCCGGCGGCTGCGCCGGCCGGGGGGCGCGCCGCTCGGCCACGTTGTCATCGTCGGGCGTCCTGGGCGCCGGCGCGGGGCGGCTGCTGGGGCGGCCAAGGATTTCCTCCTCGATCCGCCGGGCTTCGGCGTCGATGGCGCCGGGGTCCAAACCGCCGTCCTGGGCGGATTGCTGGCTGCCGCCGTCCCGGGCGCCGCCGTGGTGTGCGGTCCCGGCCGCCGGCCCGGTGGGGGCGGCGCCTGTGCGGTCGCCGCCTGCGGCGGCGATCTTCTCGTACGCCGAGATGTTGTCGACGGCGGTGCCGTACTTGGGCTGCAGGGCGGAGGCGGCGACGGTCCTGGAGATCAGCTCGTCGGTGCTGGGACCCATCACGGACTCCGGGGCGCGGAGCCGGGTCAGCGCCACCGGGGTCGGCGCGCCCTTCTCATTCAGGACTGTGATGACGGCCTCGCCGATGCCGGCGGTAGTGAGGGTCTCCTCGAGGTCGTAGTCGCTGGTCGGGAAGGTGGAGACGGTGGCCCTGAGGGCCTTGGCGTCCTCCGGGGTATAGGCGCGGAGGGCGTGCTGCACGCGGTTTGCCAGCTGGCCGAGGACGTCGGCGGGGACGTCCTTGGGGGTCTGCGTCACGAAGAAAATTCCGACGCCTTTGGACCTGATGAGCCGGACGGTGGTGGTGATCGCGTCAAGGAAGGCTTTCGAGGCGCCGTTGAACAGCAAGTGGGCCTCATCGAGGAAGAACACGAGCTTGGGCTTGTCGAGGTCCCCGGCCTCGGGCAGGTCCTCGAAGAGGTCGGCCAGCAGCCACATGAGGAACGTCGAGAAGAGCATGGGCTTGGTCTGCAGCGTCGGAAGCTCCAGACAGCTCACCACACCGCGGCCGTCCGGCGCGGTACGCAGCAGTTCCGCGGTGTCGAACTCGGGTTCGCCGAAGAACTTCTCCATACCCTGCGCCTCGAGCGTGATCAGTTCGCGCAGGATCACGCCGGCGGTTGCCTTGGAGAGGCCGCCTAGTTCCTCAAGTTCGTCCTTGCCCTCGGCCGACGTCAGGAATTGGATCACGGCCCGCAGGTCCTTGAGGTCGATCAGCTCCAGGTCTTTCTTGTCCGCGAAATGGAAGACGAGCTGCAGGCTGGATTCCTGGGTCTCGTTCAGGTCCATGATGCGGGAGAGCAGGATGGGGCCGAAGGAGGTGATGGTGGCGCGGACCGGTATGCCCTTGCCGTCGCCGCCGAGGGCCAGGAACTCCACCGGAAAAGTCTTGCCGGACCAGGCCTGGCCGATGCTCTCCGTGCGGGCCAGGAGTTTTTCTGTGCCCGTGGCGGCGGTGGCCAGACCCGAGAGGTCGCCCTTGATGTCGGCCAGGAACACCGGCACACCCGCGGTGGAAAGCTGTTCGGCCATCATGTGCAGCGTGACGGTCTTGCCCGTGCCTGTCGCACCGGCCACGAGGCCGTGCCGGTTCATCATCGCGAGCGGCAGCCGGACGGAGGCTTCCTTGTGGAGTTCGCCGTCGACGATCGCCGCGCCGAGCTCGATCGTCGGGCCGTCCAGGGTGTAGCCCTGGACGATCGTGGCGACTTTGTCTGCAGTGGATTTGATGGCCATGCGGTTAGCTTAGCCGGGTCCGGGGTTCCCGGACCCGGCTAAGCGTGGCTTATTCGGCGAGGGCCTTGAGGACCTCCTTGGCCACGTCCTCGCTGGACTGCGGGTTCTGCCCGGTGATGAGGTTTCCGTCCCGCACAACATGAGACGTCCAGGCCGCGCCGTTCTCCACTACCGCGCCCTTCTCCTCCAGGACGTCCTCCACGAACCACGGTGTATTGGGTCCCGTGCCGCCACCCAGCTCCTCCTCATTGGTGAAAACGGTGAGGCGGCGTCCGGCGAAGGTGAACGCGCCGTCGTCGTCCGTGGCGCTCAACAGCCCGGCCGGGCCGTGGCAGAACGGCGCGATGATCTTGCCGGCCGTGTTGACGGCCGTCAGCAGACGGCCAAGATCTGCATCCTGGTAGAGGTCGGCCATGGGCCCGTGTCCGCCCGGCATCACGACGGCGTCGTAGGCGGAGGCGTCGACGTCGGCCAGCACCAGCGGGTTGGACAGTTCGGCGTCGAGGGAATCGATGTAGCGGCGGAAGCTATCCGCACGGTCCTGCCCGCCGGCGGACTCAGCCGCGAGGCTCACCTCATCCACCGTCGGCTTCTTGCCGCCCGGCGTGGCGATGTGCACGGTGTGGCCCGCGTCGAGAAGGGTCCGGTGGGAGACGACGAGCTCCTCGGCCCAGTACCCGGTGGGGTGGTCGCTGCCGTCGCGCATTGTCAGGGAATCTGCTGCCGAGACAACCATCAGAATATTTTTAGCCATGGTGTTGCTCCTGTTCTGCCGGCAGGGCCGGCGGACGGTGGATGAGGTGAATATGGGAAGCGGCGCGGTTCAGCGGGTCGCTTTGAGTTCCGCATAGGTGGCGTCGTCGAGGACGACGCCGGCGGCGGCCAGGTTCTCTTCAAGGTGCTTGACGGAGCCGGTGCCGGGGATCGGCATCATGACGGGGGACCGGCGCAGAAGCCAGGCCAGGGCCACCTGGGAAGTCGTGGCGCCCAGCCGCTTCGCAGCCTCGTCGAGCGGTCCGCCCGGCCGGGCCAGCTCGCCGGCGGAGATCGGCGCCCACGGAATGAAGCCGATGCCGTTCTCCTCGGCGTACTCGAGGACGTCCTCGGAGCTGCGGTCGGTGAGGTTGTAGCGGTTCTGCACCGTAGAGACCGTGAAGTACCTCCCGGCTTCCTCCAGTTCCTCCACGCTGACCTGGGAGAGGCCGAGGGCCTTGACCTTGCCTTCCTTTTGCAGATCGCGCAGCACGGCGAACTGCTCCTCGCGGTCCACCTTGGGGTCGATCCGGTGCAGCTGCAGGAGGTCGAGGGCGTCGACCTTGAGCTTGCGCAGGCTCAGTTCCGTCTGCTGGCGCAGGTATTCGGGCCGGCCGACCGGAACCCAGGCGTTGGGTCCGGTGCGGGTGAATCCCACCTTCGTCGCAATCTTGACGCCGTCCCGGTAGGGGTGCAACGCCTCGGCGAGGATTTCCTCGCTGATGTTGGGGCCGTACGAGTCGGCGGTGTCAATGAAGTCGACGCCAAGCTCCACGGCGCGGCGTACCACGGCGACCGCCGCGGCGCGGTCTGCCGGCTCGCCCCAGACGCCGTCGCCGACGATCCGCATGGCGCCAAAGCCCAGCCGGCGGACGGTTGCCAGGTCCTTTAGGGCGATCGTGGCGGATTTTTCCGGATGCTGTGCTTTGTCATGGCTCATAGGGAAGAGAACATCCTCAGCCTGCTGACTATTCCAAGGTTTCCTAACGGGGCGTCCCCGCCCCGGCGATGCGGGGCCGTGAGCAGCGGCCGTCCGGTCCGAGGATATGCGCCCTTCGGATTTACGCTAACGATTGGAAATTATGCCTTAGACTGTGGCATGCCCAACTCGCTCCCGCGCATCGTGCTGGCCTTTGTCGTGACCCTCGGCCTTGTCCTGCTGGGCGGAAGCCCCGCATCGGCCGCTACGGCCAGTACCTCGGGACCCGGAATCGATGTGTCCTGGCCGCAATGCGGGAAGACCCTCCCAAAGCAGCCGGTCTTCGCGATCGTCGGCGTCAACCATGGCCTGGCCAACAACACGAACCCGTGCCTGGCAAGCCAGCTGGCCTGGGCCAAGACCGCAAAGTCCCCGGCAGCCACGGCGCAGCCGAGGGTGGCGTTGTACGTCAACACGGCCAACCCCGCCCGGCAGGGGTCCTGGTGGCCGATGTTGAACACCTACAACGGGGTGAAGGTCACAAACCCCTACGGCAACTGCGCCTTGGGGTCGCTCAAAGCCTGCTCCTATATGTATGGGTGGGCCAAGGCGTCCGACGACGCCAAGCGCCGCGGGGTCAGCAACCCGCAGTCCTACCTCTGGTGGCTGGATGTGGAAACGGAAAACACTTGGCAGGAAGACAAAGCCGCCAACGTCGCCGTCCTGGAAGGTATGGCCGCCTACTTCAAGAAGATCGGCGCCCGCGTGGGCCTCTACTCCACCGCCTACCAGTGGGGGGAGATCGCCGGGAGCGTGAAGTTCACCAGCCCGCTGGCAGGACTGCCGAGCTGGCTCGCTGGAGCGGGATCGGCGGCCGGGGCCAAGGCGAACTGCGCCCGCCCCGGACTCACCTCGAACAGCCGCGTCTCGATGACGCAGTACATCTCGGGGGGCCTTGACTACAACTACTCGTGCCCCTGAGCCGCCCGCAGAAATATCCCGGGGGCCGCCGTCGTTGACCCCAGTGTGCCCGCGCCGGAAACCCGGTGCCACCCAGGACCGCAGTCCAAACTCCGGCCCGCACACTGCTCCGCTACGAAAGGCCGGCTTTTCCGTGACTGTTCCGCTTTCCATTCTTGATCTCGCTACCATCGGCCCGGGCCAGACGGCGGCGGATAGCTTCGCCGGCAGCGTGGCCATGGCGCAGCTCGCCGAGGACCGGGGTTACCGGCGGATCTGGTACGCCGAGCACCACAACATGTCCGCGATCGCCTCGTCCGCCACGAGTGTGCTGATCGCCCACGTCGCGGCCCACACTTCCAGCATCCGGCTCGGCGCCGGCGGCGTGATGCTGCCCAACCACTCCCCTTTGACCATCGCGGAACAGTTCGGCACGCTTGAGACCCTGCACCCGGGCAGGATCGACCTCGGCCTGGGCCGGGCGCCGGGCAGCGACCAGAACACCATGCGCGCCCTGCGCCGCGATCCGATGTCGGCGGACAGCTTCCCGCAGGACGTCCTGGAGCTCCAGGGCTACCTGAGCGGCCCCACCCGCATCCAGGGCGTCGAGGCCACCCCGGGCAAGGGCACCAACGTGCCGCTGTACATCCTGGGTTCCTCCCTGTTCGGCGCCAGGCTGGCCGCCCAGCTGGGCCTGCCCTATGCGTTCGCCTCGCACTTCGCGCCCAACGCGCTGCAGGATGCGGTGGCGGTCTACCGCCGCGAATTCCGGCCCTCCGCGCAGCTCGAGGCGCCGCACGTGATCGCCGGAGTCAATGTCATTGCCGCCGATTCCGCCGCTGAGGCGCAGGCGATGTTCCAGGCCACCAAGCGGGCCAGGGTTTCCTTGTTCTTCGGCAATGGCCGCGTGTTTAGCGACGACGAGGCGGACATGATCCTGGACTCGCCCCAGGGCCAGCAGATGGCGCAGATGATGAAGTACTCCGCGGTGGGCACCCCCGAGGCCGTTCTTGCGTACCTCGAGGAGTTCACGGCGCACGCCGACGCCGACGAACTGATCGTGGCGCACCAGAGCACCGGGACCGAACCCCGGCTCCGTTCCGTGGAACTTCTGGCCGACGCCGCCCGCCTCGTGCGGGCATAACGACCTGGGGGCCTTCCGGGCTACAGTTCCCGGCGGGCGCCCTCGGAGGCGGTGACGGTGAAGATGTGCGGGGCCGCGTACCCGGCCCGGGCGAAGTCGCGGGTAACTCCCGCGGCCACCGTTGCGGCGCCGTCGTTGCGGACCAGAGCGATGGCTGCGCCACCGAAACCGCCGCCGGTCATCCGCGCGCCGATGGCGCCCAATCCCTGCGCGCTGGCCACGGCGAGGTCGAGCTCAGGGGTGGAGATCTCGAAGTCGTCGCGCATGGACTCGTGCGATTCGTTGAGGAACGGCCCGATCGCGGCGGGGCCGGAGGTCCGCAGTGCCGTCACGGTGTCGAGCACCCGCTGGTTTTCCGTGATGATGTGGCGGACCCGGCGGTAGGTCTGTCCGTCGAGCTGTGCTGCGGCGCGGGGTAGATCGGCCGGGCCCAGCGCCCGCAGGCTGCCGACGCCCAGGCGTCGGGCGCCGTCCTCGCAGGAACGGCGGCGGCTGGCGTAGCCGCCGTCGGCATGGGAGTGGCTGGTGCGGGTGTCGATCACGAGCAGACCCACCCCGGCACCGGCGAAGCCGAGGGCAACCGCCTCGGTCGACAGGTTCTGGCAATCGAGCAGGATGCCATGATCGGGCTCACCCAGGAGCGAGGCCGACTGGTCCATGATGCCGGTGGGCGCGCCGACCACCCGGTTCTCGGCCAGCTGGCCGATCCGTGCCAGTTCGGGCCTGCCCAGCCCCAAGCCCCAGAGATCGTTCAGGGCCAGGGCCACCGCGCATTCGATGGCGGCGGAGGAGGACAGCCCGGCGCCGGCCGGGACATCCGAGGTCAGCGCCAGGTCCAGGCCGGACATCCCGGGCGGGACGCCGGAACCGGCTGCGGAACCGGACGCGACGTCGGAACCGGCGCCGCCGGCTGCCGCCCGGGACATCGCCCAGGCCACGCCGAGGGGGTACGCGGCCCAGCCGGTGAGGCTATCCGGCTCCAGGCGGTCGAGGCTTACCTCTATGACGCCGGGGAAAGAGCTGCTGGTGACCCGGAGCAGACGGTCTGCGCGGACGCGGGCCGCCACCGTGGTGCGCTTGTCGATCGCGATCGGAAACGCGAAGCCCTCGTTGTAATCCGTGTGCTCACCGATCAGGTTGACCCGCCCGGGCGCCGACCACAAGCCGTCCGGCGCGCCCCCAAACTCACTGGAAAAGTACCCACTTTCCCGTTCAAGGACCTCGTTCATGGCTGGGCTGCTTCCTGTTCTGTTGCCGGGAGTTCTGTACGGAATGGCTCGAGCCCTGCTGTACGCGGTGGCCGCGATGCTGCCTCCATGGCGTCGCGGAGCCGGGCGGCGGCCGTTTCCGGCGGGATGTCCGCGATGAATGCCCCCATCGCGGCTTCCGACCCTGCCAGGTACTTGAGCTTGTCCTCCTCCCGGCGGGGCGAGGTCAGTTGCAGCATGAGCCGGATGTCGTCCCGGTGGGCGTGGACGGGAGCCTGGTGCCACGCCGAAATGTACGGCGTGGGGCTGTCGTAGAGGGCATCGACGCCACGCAGGAGCTGGCGGTACAGCAGGGAGAACTCATCGCGTTCCTCGTCGGTCGTGGCGGCGAGGTCCGGGACGTGCCGGTGCGGGAGGATATGCACTTCCAGCGGCCAGCGCGCCGCAAACGGGACAAACGCCGTCCAGTGCTCGCCCTGGATCAGCACCCGCTCGGATTTCTGCTCGAAGCTGAGGATGTCCTCGAACAGCGAGCCGCCGTAACTTTCGATCGTGCGGACCAACTGGGCCGTGCGCGGCGTGATGTACGGGTAGGCGTAGATCTGTCCGTGCGGGTGGTGCAGCGTCACGCCGATCGCTTCGCCGCGGTTCTCGAACGGAAAGACCTGTTCGACGCCGGGCAGCGCGGACAGCGCGGCCGTCCGGTCCGCCCAGGCTTCCACCACTGTGCGCATCCGGGACAGGGGCAGGCCCGCCAGGGAGCCGGTGTGTTCCGGGGAGAAGCACACCACTTCGCACCGGCCCACGGACTGCCGGCTGCGCCCCAGCCCTACCCGGGCGAGGTCATCCAGGCCTTCCGGCGCGGCGGCCCCCGCCAGGTCCGGCCCGAAGGAGGGAGACTTGTTTTCGAAGACGGCGACGTCGTAGAGGCTCGGAATCTCCGAGGGATTCTCCGGCGACGCCGGGGCCAGTGGGTCCAGGTGCGAGGGCGGCAGGACCACCCGGTTCTGCCGGGCGGCCGCGATCGAGATCCACTCCCCGGTCAGGACGTCCTGGCGCATGGTGGCCGTGGGCGGCCGGACCGCCGGCGCGCGGAGATCCTCGCCCCGGTGCGGGGGCAGGACGGTATCGGCATCATCGAAGTAGATGATGTCCCGGCCGTCGGAGAGCTTGTGGGAGCGTTTCGTAATCTGGCCCATGCTAGGGGTTCCTCACGGGGTGTGCGCTGTTTGCGGCTGGATCGGCGGCCGGAGCGCCGGCGGTGGTACGGCGGACTGCCAGGAGCAGCCCGTGTTCCGGGTTCAGGACCGGCATTGGGAGCCCGGATTCGGCCAGGAAGCGTCCCGACGCCTCGACGCCGCCCGCAAGCCACGCCGGTGGCGCCGCCTGCAGGAACGCCCGCCGGTCCTCGGCCGCCGGGTAGACCGCTTCCACCCGGTACGCGGTGTCCGGGAGCAGCCCGGGCAGGCAGACCTTCCCCGGGACTTCGGCGAACGGGGTGGCCACCGAGACCAGGGCGTAGAGGGCCTCCCCACCGTCGTGGGACACGACGCCGTGCAGCCGGAGGGCCGGATCGGGCTCGTCGGCCCGCACCATGCGCCCGCTGTGGAGGAGCGGCCGGTACTGCTTGAACAGCGCGATGGCTCGGGCAAGCTCGGTACGTTCGGCATCGTCGAGGCGCCGGACATCCCATTCGAGGCCGAAGTGGCCGAACATCGCGGTGATCGCCCGGAACGAGAGATCGTGCGTTCGCGCCGTGGTGTGGCTCGTGGTGGGGCCAACGTGCGATCCGACGAGCTCCGGCGGCACCACCACGCCGGTCCAGCGCTGGATGGTCTGCCGTTCCAGGGCATCGTTGCAGTCCGAGGCCCAGATCCGGTCGGTGCGCTCCAGGATGCCGAGATCCACGCGGGCCCCGCCGGAGGAGCAGCTTTCAATCTCGACGCCGGGGTGGGCCTTGCGGAGCTCGTCCAGGAGCCGGTAGACGGCCTGAGTCTGGGCGTGCACGGACGGGCGGCCAGCGTGGCCCATCTCGGCCAGGTCCCGGTTCTGGTCCCATTTGAGGTAACTGATCCGGTATTCGCTCAACAGGGCATCGAGCCTGTCGAAGATGTATTGCCAGGCCGCCGGATTGACCAGGTCAAGGACCTGCTGGTGCCGCCATTGCATGGGCAGCCGGCCAGTCAGCCGGCCGGCCGGGCCGCCGTCGTCGGGCGGGTTGCCCCCGGCGGACTGGTTCCCCCCGGGGCTCCGGGGTGCGGGGCCGGCGATCCAGTCCGGATGGGCGCGGGCCAGGTCCGAGTCCAGGTTGACCATTTCGGGTTCGACCCAGAGCCCGAATTCCATGCCGTGGCCTGTGACCGCGTCGATCAGCGGCGTGAGGCCCTCGGGCCACAGGTCCTCGTCGACGTACCAGTCGCCAAGGCCGGCGTGATCGTCGCGGCGGCCGCGGAACCAGCCGTCGTCGAGGACGAAGCGTTCCACGCCGAGCCCGGCGGCCGCTTCGGCGAGTTCGAGCAGGGGCTCGAGGCGGTGGTCGAAGTACACCGCTTCCCAGACGTTGAGCACCACGGGACGGGCCTTGCCGGACCGCACGCCGGGATGGTGCGGGCGCCCGCGGAACCAGCTGTAGAAGGCATCGCTGATGCCGTCCAGGCCCGCGGCGGAGTAGGCAGCGTACAGCCACGGGGTCTCGTAGCTGGCGTTCGCTGCCACGCTGATCTCGCCGGTGCCGAGCAGTTCCGAGGCGCCCAGGACGGTCCGGCCGTCCGCGGCGGCGTCAACGAAGCTCTCGTGGTTGCCGCTCCAGCCCAGATGCACGGCCCAGACCTGCCCGTGGCGGTGCCCGAATCCGGGGGTGCCGGCCGCCAGCAGGAGCGAGGCGTCGTGGCCGGTCCGGCCGTGCCGGCCCGAGCGGACCCATGTGCCTTGGCGCAGCGGCAGGCGCTGGGGGTGGGACTCCCGGCACCAGCGGCCGGTCAGGTCCAGGATTTCTGTGGCGGCGCGGCCCACGGGCAGCACGGCTGCGAGTTCGTCGAGGCTGTACGGGCCGGCGCCGTCGTTGTCGAGCCGGTGCCGGAGCTGGAGCAGGCCGCCGTCGTTGATCCTGATCTCCGTGCGGACGCTGACACCGGCCTCGGGGTCGGCCTGGGTGATGACGGCCGAGCAGTCCGCCCCGCGGGACCGCCCGGCGCTGGACAGCTCAGCACTGGATCGTTCAACACTGACAACACGCAGACGGGCCGAGAACGCCTGGCCGTTCCGGTGGCCGCGAAGGCCGGGGCGCCCGCGCCAGCCGGAGGACGCCTGCGGGATCACGCCCAGCGTCACCGGGACGTCGAGGGCCGAGTGCGGCACGGCCTGGCCCAGCAGCGAAAGATCCGGCAGGGCCGGGCCGAGGTCGGCGCCGAAGTGCAGCATGGCGGCCTCGCCCGTGCTGAAGTCGATCAGCAGGGACGTTCCGGAGCGGCGCAGGTACAACGGCTCCAGATTCTGCGGCGACAGGTCCGGGACGCCCACGGGGGAGCGGGTCTCGGCGGCAAGGGTGAGGTCCGGGTTGTTCACGGCAGCTCCAGGCGTWGTGGTTTGGGTGGGCGGGGGCCGGGCGGTCAGCCTGTGGCTGCTGCGGGGCTGGCTGCGCTGATGCTCCGGGCGTCGCCGGTATGGGCCAGGCGGAGCCGGCCGACGCGCTCGCCGAGGATGCGCCGGGCCTCGCTGCCCAGAAGGTCATCGCTGATGAGTTCGTCAGCGTCCTCCAGGCCGGCGATCGTGCTGATGCCGAGGGTGCCCCACTTGGTGTGGTCCGCCAGCACCACCACCCGCCGGGCCGCGGTGACGAAGGCCCTGTCGGTTTCGGCCTCGAGCACGTTGGGGGTGGTGAACCCGGCATCGGCGTCGACACCGTGGACGCCGAGGAACAATACGTCCAGATGCAGCTGTTTGAGCGAGGAAGTGGCCAAAGGCCCGACGAGGGCGTCCGAGGGTGTGCGCTCGCCGCCGGTCAGGATCACGGTGGACGGGGAGGCGCTCTGGTGGAAGACATCCGCGATCCGCACGGAGTTGGTGACCACCGTGATCCGCGGGCCGGCGGACAGCAGCTGGGCCAGCGCCCACGTGGTGGTGCCGGCGCTGAGCCCCACCGCCATGCCCTCGCGCACCTGTGCGGCCGCCTCCTGCGCAATCGCCATCTTCTCGTCCTTGAGCTGGGTCACCTTCAGCTCGAAGCCTGGCTCGTGGGTGCCGGCGCCGCCGGGCAACTTGGCCCCGCCGTGGATCTTCTCCACGGCGCCCGCCGCGTCGAGGGCCTCGATGTCCCGCCGCACGGTCATCAGCGAGACGCCGAGCATCTTGGCGAGGTCCGCGACACGGACGATCCGCTCACGCTGGACCTCCGCGAGGATGGCGGAATGGCGGGCTGCGGCTAGCATGTGGAGTCCTTACAGGTTTGAGTGGTTTGAGTGGCTGGCGGAGGTGCCGACCAATCGGGCGGCAGCCGAACGGACGACGGCGACACTGCCGGCCGCGAGGCCGAGTCCGCCGTCGAGTTCGGCGCCGGTGAGCAGGTCCACGCCTTCCAGCGGCAGCCGGACGTCGTGGGCGCCGTGGTTGATGCAGAACGTCCAGTCCGTCCCGTCCTTGCTGCGCCGGACCACTTCGACGTCGGCCGGCAGGTCCGGGACGAGCGGCTGCACCCTGGCATCGGCGCAGACGACGGCGAGCAGTTCGCCCAAGCCTTCCGGCGCGAGTGACGTGGCGACATAGTAGGAGCGGCCGCTTCCGGCACGGTTACGGGTCACGGCGGGAGAACCGGCGGCCGGTCCCTCTTCCACGGCCGCGAGGACCTCGGCGGTGGTGGCATGCCCCAATTCGTTCCAGCAGGTACCCGCCCCGAAGCTGCTGAGCCGGATACTTTCGCCGCCGCGCAGCGGGAAAAACTCTTCCATCTTCACGCCCAGCAGTCCGCTGAACGCGCCGGGATAGCTGCCAAGCCTGATGTGGTCATTTTCGTCCACGATACCGGAGAAATAGGTCACCACGAGGTGGCCGCCGGAGCGCACGTACGCGTCAAGTTTCGTGGCCCCGGCATCGCTCACGAGGTACTGCATCGGCGCGACGACGAGCCGGTAGCCGGACAGGTCATCGGTACTTTGGCGGAAGTCGGTGGGGATGCCGGAGCGGTAGAAGGCATCGTGCCAGCGCCTGGTTTCGGCGATGTTGGAGGCGTCCACGCTCGGGTGCGAGTCCAGTTCCGAGGCCCAGCGGGCGTCAGTGTCGTGGAGGATCGCGACGTCCACCCGGCCGGACGCGCCCGTAACTACCGAGCCGCTGACTTCGGCCAGGCTGCGCAGCGCCTGGCCCAGCTGCACCACTTCGCGCCAAACCTTGGTGTCCGTGCCGGCGTGCGGCAGCAGCCCGGAATGGAACTTTTCGGCGCCGGCCCGCGAGGCCCGCCACTGGAAGAAGAGCGCGCCGTCGGCGCCGCGGGCTACATGCTGCAGGGAATTGCGCAGCATCTCGCCGGGCGCTTTGGCGATGTTGCGCCGCTGCCAGTTCACGGCAGAGGTCGAATGCTCCATGAGCAGCCACGGCTTGCCCTTGGCCCAGCCGCGGGTGAGGTCCGCGGTTGCCGCCAGTTCCTGGAAGTTCCGCGGATCCTCGGCAATCAGGTAGTGGTCGTTGGAGACCACATCCATCTCTTCGGACCAGCGCCAGTAGTCCACGGGCTGGTGCAGGCCCATGTTGAAACCCATGAAGTTGGTGGTCACGGGATGTCCCGAGTGCGTGCGGATGATCGCGGCCTCGGCCTTGTAGCATTCGAGCAGCTCATCGGAGGAGTAGCGGGCGAAGTCCAGCTGCTGGGTCGGGTTCACCCAGGTCCCGGAGGTGCGCGGCGGCAGGATCTGCTCCCAGGCCGAGTAGCGCTGGGACCAGAAGGCGGTGCCCCACGCGGCATTGAGGGCCTCCAGGCTGCCGTACCGGCGTTCGAGCCAGCGCCGGAAACCTGCGGCGGCACCGTCCGAGAAATCAGGCTGGTTGTGGCAGCCGTACTCGTTGTGGACATGCCACATCACGACGGCGGGGTGGTCCTTGTACCGGGTGGCGATCTGCTCGGTCAGGGCCGCGGCGGCCCGGCGGTATTCGGCACTCGAGGCCGCGAAGGCCTGCCGGGAACCGTAGCTGTGCCGCACGCCGTCGGCCGTCACGGGCAGGGACTCGGGGTACTTGTGGCTGAACCAGGGCGGCGGCGACGCCGTGGCGTTCGCCAGGTCCACCCGGATGCCGTTGGCGTGCAGCAGGTCCAGGACCCGGTCCAGCCAGCCGAACTCGTAGACGCCCTCGGACGGCTCAAGCAGGGCCCAGCTGAAGATGCCCACGCTGACCAGGTTGACGCTGGCCTCGCGCATCAGCCGGACGTCCTCGTCCCAGGTCTCCTCGGGCCACTGCTCCGGGTTGTAGTCTCCGCCGAATGCCAGCATCGGGGAGCCTTCGGAGCCGAGGCGGGCGGTGATGTAGTCCATGGCCTTGTTCTGGTTGGAGCTGTTGTCCACGTTTATCCTTTGCTGGAGCCGAGGGTCAGGCCCGCCACGAAGTGGCGCTGCAGGAGCAGGTAGATGATCAGGGCCGGAACAGCCGTGATCATGGCGCCGGCGGCGATCAGGTTGTAGTTGGAGAGGAACTGGCCCTGGAGGTTGTTGATCGCGGTGGTGACCGGAAGCCGGTCTCCGCTTTGGATGAAGAGCAGGGGCCAGAAGAAGTCGTTGTAAATGAAGATCACCTCGAGCGTGCCCATGGCGGCCAGGGCCGGGCGGCACAGCGGCAGGATGATGTCCCAGTACTGGCGCCAGACGCCGGCACCGTCAACCAGGGCCGCCTCGGTCAGCTCGGGGGACAGGGCCTTCATGTAGTTCGAGAGGACGAACGTCACGAAGCCGATCTGGAAGGCGGTGTCCACGGCGATCACGCTGATGTAGGTGTTGAGCAGGTTCCCTGAATCGCTGACGGCGTAGGGAAGCTCGAAGTGCTTGAACATTTCAAAGAGCGGCGCCGCGAGCACCTGCGGCGGCAACAGGTTTCCGGCGGTGAACATGATCAGCAAGGTGATGTTGAACTTCCAGCTCACCCGGCTCACGGCGAACGCCATCATGGAGGCGAAGAAGAGGATCAGGAACACCGAGGGGACCGTGATGAGCACGGAGTTCCAGAACAGCTGGGAAAAGCCGCCCTGTGTCCAGGCCTGGGCGAAGTTGTCGAAGTTGAAGGCGCCGCCGGTGCTGAAGTAGCCGTATTTGTCGGTGTCAGCTTTGGGCCGCAGGGCAGTGAAAATGGCCCAGGCCAGGGGTACGAGCCAGATCGCCGCCATGACGATGAGGAAGACGTGGGTGCCGTAGTGCTTCTTGCCCTGCTTGTTGTTGGCCGGGCGGCCGGGGCGGGGGCCGGTCCTTCCTGGGCCGGAGCTGCGCTGCCGGGCGTCTGCCGGGCTGCCGGCCGCGGCGGCATCGGTTGGATGGGCGATGCTCATGCCTCTTTGTCCTTTCCGAATGCGCGGGAGAGATAAAACGTGATGGGGATCAGCGAGATGACGAGCAGGATGACGGCCAGCGCCGAGCCGATGCCGATCACCTGCCCTTCGCCCACCAGGTTCTGGATGACCAGGGCGCTGATCAGTTCCAGCCCGTTGGTGCCGCGGTTGATCACGTAGACGATGTCGAACGCCCGGAGGGATTCGATGACGGTGATGACGATGATGATGACGTTCACCGGGCGCATGGCCGGGAATACCACCTGGAAGAAGGTCTGGACCGCGTTGGCGCCGTCGATCTGGGCCGCCTCGCGCAGGGTCGGATCCACGCCCTTGAGCCCGGCCAGGTACAGGATCATGACGTAGCCGGCGTGCCGCCAGGTGGCGGCGAAGAGGGCTGCCCAGATGTTGACGCTGGAATCCCCGAACCAGTCGACGGCCTGGGGCGTGCCGGCGGTGCCAAGCAGGAAGTTCAGGAGGCCGCTGTCCCGGTTGTAGAACAGCTGCCAGATGATCCCGATCAGGGCAAGGGAGAGCATTACCGGGGCGAAGAAGATGCTCTGGTAGATCCGCGTGCCGCGGATGTTCTGGTCCAGGAGCACGGCCAGGAGCAGCCCCAGCGGGGTGGCGACGAGTGCCAGGAACGCCAGCCACAGCACGTTGTGCTGCATGGCCGGCCAAAACGGCGGGTAATCCTGGGCGATGAACTGGTAGTTCTCGACGCCGGCGGGCTTGATGTCGGTCAGCTCCAGCCCGTTCCAGCGGGTGAAGGACAGTCCGACCGACATGAGGGTGGGGATCCAGACCAGTACGAGCTGGATCAGCGTGGGGATGCCCACCATCAAGCCGAGCACCACTTTGTCGCGGCCGGACAGCCGCCGAACCCGCCGCGCGGGGGCTGCGGCTGCTTTGCGCCCCCGCGCCGACGGGTTGGTAGAGACACTCATGGAGATTCCCCCCCCCCCCCCCCCCCCCCCCCCCCCCACGCCGCTACTGGGCGGCGTACAGGGACTTGGCCTGGGCTTCCAGGTTCTTCACATCGACGTTGCCGTCCTTGATGAATGACTGAAGCGCCGGGATCATCACGTTGTTGGCCATGGCGGGCAGGGCATCGCGGTCGAAGAACTGGCTGATGTTCTTGGCGCCGCTGATGGCTTCGGCCAGCTTCTTGTTCAGCGGAGTGAACTTGGAGGTATCGGCGCCCTTGGCGGTGGCGATGTTGGACGAGTCGACCGAGGCGTACACATCCTGTCCTTCCGGGGTGCCGACGTAGGCCAGGAAGTCCCGGGCGGCCTGGTTCTGGCCGCCCTTCTTGGAGAGCAGCAGGCCGTCGATGGGTGCCTCGATGGCGTCCTGGCCTTCCACCGCGATCTCGGGGAACGGGAAGAAGTCGATGTCGTCGGCGATTGCCTTGTCCGTGTACTGCTGGGTGAGGAAGGAGCCGAGCAGGTACATGCCGGATTTCTTGTCCGCGAGGGACTTCGCCGAGTCCTGCCAGGTCATGCCCAGGGCGTTCGGGTTCTGGAACGGGAGCAGGGCCTTCCAGGTGTCGAAGACGTCGCTGACCTTCTTCTGGTCCCAGCTTTCCCGGTGCGCGGTGAGGTCCATGTGGAACTGGTAGCCGTTCAGGCGCATGTTCAGGTAGTCGAATGTGCCCATGGCGGGCCAGCCGTCCTTGTCCGCGAATTCAATCGGGATCAGGCCGTCGGCCTTCATCTTGGTGGCGAGGGCCTTCAGCTCATCGAACGTCGTGGGGACGGTGTACCCCTTTTCCGTCCAGAGGCTCTTGCGGTAGAAGAAGCCCCAGGGGTAGTTGTAGTTCGGGATCAGGTACATCTTGCCGTCGGCTCCGGTCGAGGCCTTTTTCAGGGCATCGGAGTAGTTTCCGCCGACCTTTTCCCAGACGTCATCGATCGGGGCGAGCAGCCCCTTACCGGCGTAGTACTGCATGCGGTACCCGGCGAACCAGGTGAACGAATCGTCGGGGCTGCCCTGGAGGTAGGTGTTGATCTTGTTCTGGAAGTCGTTGTGCGCCACCACGTTGGTGGTGACCGCGATGCCGGACTTCTTCTGGAAAGCGTCGGTCACGGCCTTGTAGGCAGCCTTGGGGACCTCGTCGGAGGACCCGGAACCGAACGTGGCCGTCTTGGCGCCGCCGCTGGCAGGTGCGCTGCCGCCCGTGCAGGCCGAGAGCAGGGGGATGCCGGCCATCGCGACTGCTCCGGCGCCGAAGGTCTTCAGCAGCGTCCTCCGGTCCCACCCGCCTCGGCTGGAGGCCCGTAGCAGTGCGTCTTCATGCATGGTCATAATTTCTCCTTTGAAATAACGCGGGTGGAGTGAAGCAGCTCACATCATTAGCTATCATAATCGCACAATAAGGAACGTCAAGTAGCAAAAAAGAACATTTTGATGCGCGTGGCCGGACTTGTCCGTTGACTTAGGGCGGGGCCGCTCTTAGCGTTAAGCCCCTCAGGGTGCCGATGTGGTCCGCCGACTGGCGGTGGCGCCCGGAACCGCGGATACATGGCGAAAACCCAGGTGCACCCATGAAGATCAAGTCCACAGCCGCCGCCACGCTGCTCGTCCTGCTGTTCTTGGGAGGATTGCTCGGCGGCCCGTCCGCGTCCGCGCCGGCGTCGTCCGAGGGCGCCACGTATTACGTGAGCGCCGACGGCAGTGACGCCAACGACGGGACGTCGCCGCAATCGGCCTGGGCGACGCTCGACAAGGTCAATGCCACTGCGCTGCGGCCCGGGGACTCGGTCAGCTTTCGCCGCGGAGACATCTTCTCCGGCGGCCTCGTGGTCGGCCAGAGCGGCACCAGCCGGCTCAAGGTCACGCTGAATGCCTACGGAAGCGGCGATCCGCCCGCCGTTACGGGCGGACTGGCAGGTACGTGCGTCAGGCTCGACGGCGACTACATCGCCGTTGACGGCCTGCGGGCGGAGTCGTGCGGCTATGCGGGCTTCAGCATCAACGGCGACCACGGCTCCGTGCGGAACTCCGCCGCCAGGAACAATGCTGCGGGCATCAAAGTGAGCGAGGGCTCCGACTTCGGCACCTACACCAACAACACGCTTGCCGACAACAACATCATGAACGTCAATACGCCGGGGGAGCTGTGCGGCACCGCCACGTCCCTGAAGTGCGATGACGACTCGGGCGCCTTTGGCTTCCTGATCAACGGCAGCGACAACGAGTTCGCCGGCAACACCGTCACCGGCTCCACCGCGGTGTCCTACGACTTTGGCCACGACGGCAGCGCGTTCGAAATCTTCAACGGCAACCGGAACAGGATCCACCACAACGTGGCCGTGGATAACAACGTCTTCTCCGAACTGGGGCGCGGGAAGGGCGGAACTGCCGACGGCAACACGTACAGCTACAACCTGGTCCGGTCCACCTGCGGCCCCAACTGCTCCCAGGCCATGGGGCTGATCGCGCGCGGCAGGACGTCCTCCTTCGGCCCAACCAACGGCACCACGTTCGAATACAACACCGTGTGGCTGGACGGCGCGGACTCCCAGGCTCTGGTCTGCCACGCGTCGTGCCCGGCCTCCACCGTCGTCAGGGGAAACATCCTGGTGGCCGCCCGCAATGCGCTGTGGATGGACGGCGCCGGCTGGACCGAGCGGGAAAACGTCCTCAACGGCCCCACGAACATCATTCCCGATGCCACCTCCACTACTGAACCGGCCGACTTTGTCAACGCACCCGCCGATCTCCACCTCTCCGGCGCGAGCCCGGCCATTGACCGGGCCGGGGTCAGCCCCTTCCCCTTGGATCTGGACGGGCGGCCGGCCAACCAGAAGGGCGACTGCCAGGGCGGCGGCGCGGCCGATGCCGGGACCTACGAATACAGGCCGGCCGGCTGCTGAAACGCAACGGCATGGCGGCGCAGCAAGGAACCAGCACCTGGTGCCATCGCTGGTCCCAAGGTGTCCGGGCGGCCCGGCGGATGTTACATAGTTGCAACTGCAGGGACACCCATGCGAAATCGTCCCGGGACGATACTTGAAGTGCGTCCTCCCGGGGACGCTTCGCATGCAGGCATTGGGGACTACTCGAAGGACCGCGCCGATGCCCACACCGCTCAACCAGGCCCTGGCCGACTCTGCGCTTCTCACCAAATCCCTCCCGCTTGGCCTGCTCCGCGCTTTCGTGCAGACCAACGCGGCCGACGACGGGCTCACGCCGCAACTGCTGGCTGAGCTCAAGATCCTGGCCCGCACTCCCGGGCTGCTCGTGGCCTGCAACTACGGCGGCACGCTGTGCGCGGCAGAAGGCATTTCCACCGAGACCCTGCCGCTGGGCAGCGCGGCGATCGCGCTGAGGGCGCTGGCAGCCCTTCCGAACACCCACGCGGCCGTCATCTCCGGGCGGTCGCTGCGGGATCTGGCCGCCGTCTCACGGCTCCCGGCGGAGGTGCACCTGGTCGGCTCGCACGGCGCGGAGTTCGACATGGGCTACGCCCACGGGCTGTCCCTCGCCACCGAATCAGTGCTGCAGCAGGCCAGCCAGGCACTCGCCGAAACCGTGGGCGCCTACCGGGGCATCAGCATTGAGCGCAAGCCGGTCGCAGTGTCGGTGCACACCCGCCCGGCCGCCCCCGACGTCGTCGCACTGGCCACCACGAAGGCGGAGGAGATCGCCCGGGAGCACGGGTTGCACTTCATTGTGGACGGCTCGGTGCTGGATCTCTCCGTGGTGGAACCGTCCAAGGCCTCCGCGTTGGAGCACCTGCGCTCCATGCTCGGCGTGAGCGCCGCCCTTTACGCCGGCGACGCCTTCAGCGATGAGCTGGCCATGGCGACGCTGCGCGGGCCGGACATGGCGCTGCGCGTGGGGGAGGGGCCCAGCGTGGCGGCCCACACGCTCCGGGACCCGGAGTCGTTCGCCCGCGTCCTGGCGATCCTGTTCGAACTGCGGCGGGCGTGGCTGTTCGGCGAGGACGCCGTGGGGCTTGAGCGGCACTCCATGATCGGCAACGGCTCGTCCACCGCCCTGATCACCCCGGACGCGAAGATCTGTTGGATGAGCCACCCGCTGCCGGACAGCGGGTCGCTGTTTGCCCATCTGCTCGGCGGCGATGCGGCGGGGCACTTCTCCGTGGAACCGGCGAAGTCCTCGCAGGTCCTGGGCCAGCGCTACGTGGACAGCACCATGATCGTTGAAACCCGCTGGGCCGACGTCACCGTGACGGACTACCTGGAGCCGGCCCCGGACGGCATCACCAGCCTGGTCCGGGTGCTGTCCGGCACCGGCACGGCGAGAATCGTCTTCGCTCCGCGGCCGGACTACGCGAATGCGCCGTTCAGCATGGAGGCGCGCGGAACGGAACTGCACGTCGTGGGAACCGCGGACCCCATCATACTTCGGGCGCCCGGAGTGGCCTTTTCCATCACCTCGGACGGCCGGCACGGCACCGCCACCGGCGAGGTCGACTTGCGGGACGGGCCGGTGGTCCTCAACCTGCGCTGCGGCGACACGGAACCGCAGCCCGCGGTGCCCGGGGACGAGACTGATGATGAGGCCCGGCGCCGCGCCGCCGTCGCCCATCACTCCCGGCGCTGGGTCCACGAACTGCAGCTGCCCGGCGTGAAGCCGTCGCTGGTCCGCCGGTCCGCGCTGGTGCTCCGGGCGCTGGTCCACGAACCCACCGGCGCTGTGCTGGCCGCACCCACCACCTCACTGCCGGAGGGAATCGGCGGCACCCGCAACTGGGACTACCGGTACTGCTGGCTGCGGGACGGGTCCATGACCGTCAACGCGCTCGTGGACCTGGGCTCCACGGCCGAGGCCGAGGGCTTCCTGGCCTGGCTGGGCCGGATCCTGACCCACGCCCCGGGTCCGGAGTGGCTCCATCCGCTCTACTCCGTGACCGGGGCGCCGCTGTCCACCGAGGCCATCATCGAGAGCCTGCCCGGCTACGCGGGATCCCGCCCGGTGCGGATCGGGAACGCCGCCGACCACCAGGTGCAACTGGACGTGTTCGGCCCGATCGCCGAGCTGATCCACGCCCTCAGCGCCCGCCAGGGCATGCTCTCCGACGGGCACTGGGACCTGCTGGTCCAGATGGCCGCAGCCGTGCTGGCCCGCTGGCAGGAGGCCGACCATGGAATCTGGGAGGCCAGGCGGGCGCCGCGGCACCATGTCTACACGAAGGTGATGTGCTGGGTGGCGCTCGACCGGGCGCTGCGCACGGCCGTCCGGCATGGCCGGGAACCGCTGCCGGCCTGGGAGCCCACGGCGGCGAAGATCCGGGAGGAAGTCCTGCGCGAGGGCTGGGACGAGTCGGCGTCCTCCTACACCGTGGCGTACGACAGTCCGGACCTGGACGCAGCCGTGCTGCACATCGGTCTGTCCGGCCTGCTGGACGTCAACGACCCCCGGTTCCTGGCCACCGTCACGGCGGTGGAGCGGGAACTGCGGGTGGGGCCCACGGTTTTCCGCTACAGGTACGACGACGGCCTGCCGGGCCTGGAGGGCGGGTTCCACATCTGCACCACCTGGCTGATCGAGGCCTATATCGCCGTCGGCCGGATCGAGGAGGCCTGGGACCTCTTTGACCAGCTGGTGAACCTGTTCGGTCCCACGGGGCTGCTGCCCGAGGAATACGACCCCGGCACGGAAACCCACCTGGGCAACCATCCCCAGGCGTATTCGCACCTGGGCTTCATCCGCTGCGCCCGGCTCCTGCATGAGCACCAGAAGAACTGACCACCCGGCCGGCCCGCGGACAGGCCGGCCGCCGTTACTCGCAGCCGACGCCGTCCCCGTCCCGGTCCAGCCTGCGGCTGTACCCGGGCTGGCCGACGCGGATGGGCGCCGCGCCGGCCGCACGGACCGCGGCGCAGTTCGCGTACGCCACCGCCGCCGCCGGTGCTGGCACGGGGGCCGGTGCTGGCGCAGGAGCGGGTGCAGGCGCAGGAGCGCGCGCGGGTGCCGGCGCGGCTTGGGCTGGAGCGGCGGCCGGCTGGGTGGCGGGGGCCAGGGCGTCGGGGCAGTTCGACAGGACCCGGGCCATGGCGTCGTGCTCGRCTTGGGTCACCCAGAGCCCATAGCTGGATTTCACCGAAATCTGCCGGGCGACGTAGTTGCAGCGGTAGGACTTGTTCGGCGGCAGCCAGGTGGCGGCGTCGCCGTCGCTCTTGCTCTGGTTGGCCGGGCCGTCCACCGCCAGCAGGTTCAGGGGATCGTTGGCGAAGGCCAGCCGCCGTGCCGGGCTGAGCTGTTGCGCGCCCTTCTGCCAGGCGTCGCTGAGGGCCACGACGTGGTCGATCTGGACGGCTGTGCTGGTGGCATTGCCGCGCAGGAAGTGGATGGCGGCGGCCGTGTAGGGGTCGGCCAGGACGCCGGAGAGCACCACGCAGTCCCGAGTCCCGGGCCGGAACGCGACGGAAGTGAGGTCGCGGCGGAGCACGTCGTTGCGGGTATCGCAGCCGTTGTGATCAACGTCGGACCAGGCCGGGCCGAACTGGTCGCGGGAATAGCCCGTCTTGGGGGCGCGGCCCTTGACGGGCAGCGTGGCCAGTACCGCGAGGGCCTTGCCCGCCGAGGCTGGCTGCCGGGTCGCGGCGGCCGCAACATCGGCGCCGGCAACTTCGACACTGGGAACTTCGACGCCGGGAACTTCGACGCCGGGAACTTCGACGCCACGGGTGGCGTCCGGATCCAGCGGAGCGCTGTCCGTGCCGGCTGACGCAGTGGCGGGGGCAGCGGTGACGACGCGGAGGACGCCGGGTCCGCCGGCCGGGGGAACAGCACCCGGGCCGGAGCACGCTGACGTCGCCACCAGCAGCAGGCCCGCCACCCCGCGCACGATCCAGTCGACCGCACCGATCCTCGGGCTGCGGGCACCCATTGCTTGGGCGCTGCTGGACTGGATGTCGCTGGACTGGATGCTGCCTGACCGCGTGCTGAGCAATTTTCCCCCACCTCATGCTGGCGCCCCGGGTTCCGCGGGCGCTTAAGACCGGCCCCAGCCTACCCGTTGCTCCGACGGAGTCAGCGGACCCCGGGGCGGGAGGCCGAGAAGATGGCCGGCGCTCCGCGCTCGCCCGTCGCGAGGTCGGCCAGGATCCTGCCCACGACCGGTGTGAACTTGAAGCCGTGCCCGGAGAAGCCGGCGCCGATGACAACCGGCCCGATCCGGTCCAGGACAAAGTCTTCATCCACGGTGGTCGTGTAGGTGCAGCTGATGTCGGTGAGGGAGTCGGCGTCCACCCCGGGCAGCCAGTCCCGGGCGTAGCGCTGCAGGGCCGCCCGCTGCTCGGGCTCCGGCGCGAAGCTCCGCCGGTCCGGGTCCACCACCGGGCCCACCCCGTGCCATCCGGCCTTGATCCCCTCGCCCGGTGTTTGCATGCCGTACACCGGCGAACGCCAGTACGCGTACGCGTCGCCGCGGCCGGGCATGTGGTTGAACCCCGGCCACTGGGCGCCCTCATCGGTGATGGCGAAGTGTGCGGGCTGTTCCTGGGTGACCGTCAGCCGGGGCAGGGGCGCCACCCCGGCGAGCAGTTTCGTGGTCCAGCCGCCGGCGGTGACCACTGCCTGCCTGGCGTCGAGGACCTCGGTGCGGCCGCCGGCCTCGAGAGTGAGCCGGACGCCGTCGTCGAGGACTTTCAACTCGAGGACCTTCACATGATGGCGGATCTCGGCGCCGAGTCCGGCGGCGAGCCGCTGCAGCGCCGGCAGTGCGGCGTCGGGGTTCAACTGGCCGCCATCCGCCATGTGCAGCACGCGCGTATCGAAACGGATGCCCCGCCAGCGCTCGGCGGCTTCCCCGGCGGAGAGGAACTCCGCCCGGAGCCCGGCCGCAAGCAGAGCGTTCCGGACCTCGGGCAACCGCGGATCGGGGCCGTGGTTTACGACGCCGGTGCGCGCCAGCAGGCGCTCGCCGGCGTCCGTTTCGAGCTCGCGCCACAGCCTGGCCGCCTCTGCCAGCATGGCGACGTAGTCCGGATCCGCGTAGCCGGGATTGAAGTTCCGGGTTGTGCCGTGGGAGGCGCCGTTGCGGTGGCCGGGCCCGAACTGCTCGAGCAGGGTCACCTCCCGGCCGCGCCGGGCCAGCGCCCACGCGGCGGCCGAGCCCATCGCGCCGCCGCCGATGACCACGGTGTCCAGGGTTGTTTTCAAGGGTCCTCCTCCGGGTTTGGTGCCGGTCCGCCGATCCCGTTCAGCCGACCCCGGCTGCCCGGCGAGGTCAGGCCAGCAGCAGGGCCACGCCGATCATGGCGGGCACAGCTACCACCGTAGTGATCAGCACGGTGTCCCGGGCAACCGTTACGCCGGTGCGGTAACGGCTGGCCGCGACAAACACGTTTTGGGCGGTGGGCAGGGCGGCCGTGACGACGGCGGCAAAGAGCGCCTGTTCCTGCATGCCGAGGACAAAATGGGCAAAGAGGTAGGCCACCAGCGGGTGGACAACGAGCTTGAAGAAGCTCGCCAGCAGGGCGTCCAGCCGGCGTCCTGCGGCCGCCTGCAGCGGCTTGGAACCGTTCAGGCTCATGCCGAAGGCGATCAGCATGGCCGGGATCGCGGCCCCGCCAATCAAATGGATGGGCTCCAGGATCAGCGGCGGCACCGTCCAGCCGGTGGCGGCCACCAGGAGCCCGAGTCCGGTGCCCACGATCATCGGGTTGCGCAGGATCATGAGCACGAAACTCAGGGGCGTAGTGCGGTGCGAGCTGGTGGTGGCGTCCAACGCCATGAGGAACAAGGGGGTGAAGAAAGCCAGCTGGAAGATGAGCAGAGGTGCCACATAGCTGGCATCGCCGAGCACGAAGACGGCGATGGGAATGCCGAGGTTGGCCGAGTTGGCCAGCGACGAGCTCATGGAGGAGATGAGGGCTTCCGGCAGGGACCGCTTGAGCGCGAAGCGCACGATGCCAAAGAACAGGACCGCTGTGGTCACCGCCCCGACTGCCGTCACGAGCAGCGGTGCGGCAAAGACGTCGTGGAGTTTCGCCTTGCTGAGGGTCTCGAACAGCAGGGCGGGGCTGGCCACAAAAAACGTCAGGGCGCTCAGGACGGGGCGGGCGTTCTCGCCCAGGATATTGCGCCGGCCCACGAACATGCCGACCAGGATGATGGCCCAGACGACGAAGAATCCCGCCAGTACCCCTAGCACGCGGCTCTCCGCAGCGGGGCGGGTGGGCGGCGGGTAAGAGTCACCCGTCCAGAGTAATCAGCTTTATTCCACGCGCCGTCCTATTACGCCCGACGGCGCGCTGCCGCTAGTTGAGCGCGGCGTTGTTCAGCGAGTGCGGCGGACGCATGAGCCCGGGTGTCATGCCCTCGGCGGGGTCGTTGCCGATCTGGACAATCTTGTTGTCCTGGTCAACGTGGACCACCTTGGGGTTGTACGCCTTGGCCTCTTCCGTGGTCATCTGGGCGTAGGTGATGAGGATGACGATGTCGTTCTCGTGCATCAGGTGGGCGGCGGCGCCGTTGATGCCGATCACGCCGGAACCGCGTTCGCCGGCAATCGTGTAGGTCTCGAGCCGGGCGCCGTTCGTGACGTCGACAATCGCCACGAGCTCCCCGGGCAGGATGTCGGCCGCCTCCAGCAGATCCAGGTCCACGGTGACGGATCCGACATAGTGAAGGTCCGCGTGCGTGACCGTCGCGCGGTGGATCTTGGATTTGAATATTGTGCGATTCATAACGACATCAGTCTAACGCGGGGCCACCGCCCGCGCTGTGGCCCACTGCACATGCCGGGGGCCGTTACGCGCCGTTCCACACCACACATGCCGGAAGTCACGCGGGCCGGTCCACGGGGGCCGGACCGAGGACGCCCGCGGCCGCCGCCGGCACGATGGATGCCGCCGTCACCGCCAGGATTTCCCGGGCCGCCAGCAGCGCGGGCCGCCTGGCGCTCGAGCGCCGCACCGAGGTGAACACCGTACGGTGCGGATCCCCGGGCAGGTCCAGGAGTTGCGCGCTGGTGCCGCGGCCGGTCCACACGAGGTCGGGCATCAGGGCCACTGCATTTCCGGATTCGATCAGCCGGATCTGGGCCTGCAGGTCGGCGGTCTCAAAGCGGACGTCGGGCTCAAACCCGGCGCTCCGGCAGGCCTGCTCGGCCCAGTGCCGGGAGGCCGCTCCGCGGGGTTCCATCACCCAGGCCAGCCCCGCGGTATCGGCCAGCGTCCTAATGGGGTCGCGGTCGGGCGAGGGCGGCGGAACGGCGAGTCGGATGGCGTCGCGGGTCAGGGCCACGCGGTCCAGTTCGGCGTAGTGCGGGGCGGCGTGGCCGGGGTACTGCTCGGCGATCACGAGGTCGAAGTCGCGTGCCCACGTCTCGTGAAGGGCCGTCTCCGGTTCCCGCTGGGTCATTTCGACCCTGACTTCCGGGTAGCTGGCGGTCATTCTGGTCAGGGTGTCCGGCATGAGCGCCAGCGCGGCAGACTGGAACACCGCAATCCGCACGGTGCCGGTGACCGTGGTCAGCGACGCGGCCAGGTCCGCCTCCGCCTGCTCGAGGGTCTCCAGTAGCTGGGAGGTGTGGGCCACCAGGACTTCGGCCTGCGGGGTCAGCTGCACCCGGCGCCCGGTCTTGCGGAGGAGCTCCACCCCGGCCTCCTTCTCAAGGAGGGCCAGTTGCTGCGAAACTGACGACGGGCTGTACTGAAGCGCTTCGGCCACTTCGGCCAAAGTGCCCCGGATCTTCAGTTCGCGCAACAGTCGCAAACGCCGGACGTCGAGCATCGCTATTCCTTTGTGAATCCTGACGGTTATTCATTAAGAGAATTCACTTTATCTAATGCAACCGGGCTTGCATACTGTTCTCACTCGATATGCCCCATCACAGGGTGGAGTGATGGGCACCGCACCTAAGCAGGAGGCCCTCATGGCTACACGGGATTTGTCACAGTCGATCATGCGGCGCAAGCCCATCGACGACATCGAGGAAGAAAACAAACACAGCGGTCTGCACAGGAGCCTGGGGCTCTGGCAGTTGACGGCCATCGGCGTCGGCGGCATTATCGGCGTCGGCATCTTCTCCCTGGCGGGCCTTGTGGCCCACGGCAGCGAGTCCGAGCCCGGAGTCGGGCCGGCCGTGCTCGTCTCCTTCCTGATCGCCGGCCTGGCATCCGCCGCCGCGGCGCTGTCCTACGCGGAGTTCGCAGGAATGATCCCGCGGGCAGGCTCGGCCTACACCTACGGCTACGTCGCCCTCGGCGAGATCATCGGCTGGTTCATCGGGTGGGACCTGCTGCTGGAGTACATCGCCATCGTCGCCGTGGTGGCCATCGGCATCTCGGGCTACTTCGACGCGTTCCTCTCCGGTATCGGCATCCATATGCCCGCCTGGATGACCGCGACGCCGGATGAAGGCACCGGCGGCATCATCAACCTTCCCGCGATCCTCGTCTGCCTGCTCGTGACCTGGATCCTCTCCCGCGGCACCAAGACCTTCGGCCGCTTCGAACTGATCGCCGTCGGCATCAAGGTGCTGCTGATCCTGTTCATCATCGGCTTGGGCATTTTCTACGTGAACACCAACAACTACAACCCGTTCTTCCCCAGCGGTTTCGGGCCCGTGGTGGCCGGCTCCGCTACGGTGTTCTTCGCGGTGTTCGGCTACGACGCCATGAGTACCGCGGCGGAGGAAGCCACCGACGGCAAGAAGCACATGCCCAAGGCGATCATCCTCTCGCTGGTCATCGCCATGCTGCTCTATGTCGCCGCGACCCTGGTTCTCACCGGCATGCAGAACTTCACGGAGATCGACCCCAAGGCCGGCTTCGCCTCCGCCTTCAACAGCGTTGGCCTTCCGGTGATCGCGACGATCATCTCCGTGTTCGCCGTCCTGTCCATCCTTACCGTGATGCTGACCTTCCTCCTCGGCGTCACCCGCGTCTGGTTCTCGATGAGCCGCGACGGCCTGCTGCCCGGCTGGTTCTCAAAGACGGACCGGCACGGCACGCCCCAGCGCGTGACCTGGATCGCCGGCGTCGGGGCCGCAATCCTGGCCGGCGTCCTCCCGATCAAGGCCGTCGCGGACCTGACCAACATCGGCATCCTGGCCGCGTTCGTCGTCGTCTGTGTGTCGGTGATCGTGTTCCGCTACAAGAAGCCGGACGCCCCGCGGACGTTCCGCCTGCCGCTGATGCCCCTGGTTCCGGCGTTCGGCGTGTTTGCCTCGCTCTTCCTGATGTTCCAGCTGCACTGGGAGACCTGGCTGCGGTTCGTCGTCTGGCTCATCGTCGGCCTGATCATCTACTTCACGTACGGCCGCAGGCACTCGCTGATGAACCCGGACAGCCCGCGGCACGAGGAGATCGTGGAGATGCACCGCCCCCTGACCTAACTACCCCGCCCCCACCCAACGCTCCCTCACTTCCCGCAGAAAATATTCGGACGCTCCCTCAGGTCCTGTGCAATATCGGCGAACCCTCTCTCACCTCTTGGGAGAGGGTTCGCCGGTTCGGTGCGGGCAGTGCGGGAGCGTCGCTTGAATAAGTGCCAGAAGTGCGGGAGGGTCGGGGCGGTTGCCGAACGTTCGGACGGGGACCGGAAGCATCGGTTTTTCTAACCGGTATTGCTCAGAAAACTTCGCTTTATCTTATGAAAATCCGGTCGCATACTGTTTCGTAAGAGGTCCACATTTTGAGAAAGAACGTGTTTCAGCCATGACCAACATCTCCACGGAGCCCGGCGCCACCACCGGAAACGCCGCAGGCAACGACGCCACGCACGCCGCCGTTTCGGAAGGCTCCACGGTCCTTGAGGCCGCAGCCCTCGCCGAGGACACCATCGCGCTGGTGCGCCACTGGCTCACCGAGGCCGCAAAGGTGCCCGTCGACGCCTCGGCCGAGCAGCTCGCCGGGGTCCTGAAGGACCCCAACGGCCTGGACTTCACGGTCGGGTTCGTCGACGGCGTCGTCCGTCCCGAAGACCTGCAGGTCGCCGCCCGCAACCTCGCCGCACTGGCCCCCAAGGTCCCGGCCTTCCTGCCCTGGTACATGCGCAGCGCGGTCCGCCTCGGCGGCACCATGGCCCCGGTCCTGCCCCAGGTGGTCATCCCGGTCGCCCGCCGGGTGCTGCGTGAAATGGTCGGCCACCTCATTGTCGACGCCACCGACGCCAAGCTCGGCCCGGCCATCGCCAAGATCCGCAAAGACGGCATCAAGCTCAACGTCAACCTCCTCGGCGAGGCCGTGCTCGGCGAACACGAGGCCTCCCGCCGGCTCGAGGGCACGCACACCCTGCTGTCCCGGCCCGACGTCGACTACGTCTCGATCAAAGTCTCCTCCACGGTGGCCCCGCACTCCGCCTGGGCCTTCGACGAGGCCGTGGAGCATGTCGTGGAGAAGCTCACCCCGCTCTTCGCCCGCGCCGCCTCCTACGCGTCCACTGGCCAGAAAGCCAAGTTCATCAACCTGGACATGGAGGAATACAAGGACCTGGACATGACCATCGCGGTCTTCACCCGGATCCTGGACAAGCCCGAGTTCAAGAACCTGGAGGCCGGCATCGTGCTCCAGGCCTACCTCCCGGATGCCCTGTCTGCCATGATCCGCCTGCAGGACTGGGCCGCCGCCCGCCGCGCCGAAGGCGGCGCCGCCATCAAGGTCCGCGTCGTCAAGGGCGCCAACCTGCCGATGGAGCAGGTCGAGGCTTCCCTGCATGACTGGCCGCTCGCCACCTGGGGCACCAAGCAGGACTCGGACACCAACTACAAGCGGGTCATCAACTACTCGCTGCACCCGGACCGGATCCGCAACATCCGGATCGGCGTCGCCGGCCACAACCTCTTCGACATCGCCTTCGCCTGGCTCCTGGCCAAGCAGCGCGGCATCGCGGATAGCGCACAGCAGAGTATCGAATTCGAGATGCTGCTCGGCATGGCACAGGGCCAGGCCGAAGCCGTCAGACAAGATGTCGGCTCCCTCCTGCTCTACACGCCCGTGGTCCACCCTGCCGAGTTCGACGTCGCGATCGCCTACCTGATCCGCCGCCTCGAAGAGGGCGCCAGCCAGGACAACTTCATGTCCGCCGTGTTCGAACTCAGTGAAAACGAAACGTTGTTTGAGCGCGAGAAGCAGCGCTTCCTCGCCTCGCTCGCCAAGCTCGACGACGAGGTCCCGGGCCCGAACCGGCTGCAGAACCGTGCCCTTCCGGCCGCGCCGCTGCCGCACGATTCGTTCGAGAACACTGCCGACACGGATCCGTCGCTGCCCGCGAACCGCGACTGGGGCCGCGCCATCCTGGGCCGCGTAACGACGTCGACACTGGGCAACGCCTCCGTCGAGGCCGCCACGATCAACGATGCCGCGACCCTGAATGCCGTGATCGGTACCGCCGTCGAGAAGGGCAAGGCCTGGGGTGCACTCTCCGGCGCCGAGCGCGCCGAAATCCTGCACCGCGCCGGCGACGTCCTCGAGGCCCGCCGCGCGGACCTTCTTGAGGTTATGGCCTCCGAGACCGGCAAGACGATCGACCAGGGCGATCCGGAGATCAGCGAGGCGGTCGACTTCGCGCACTACTACGCCGAGTCCGCCCGCAAGCTCGACGACGTCGACGGCGCCACCTTCGTCCCGGCCAGGCTCACCGTCGTGACGCCGCCGTGGAACTTCCCGGTCGCCATCCCGGCCGGCTCCACCCTTGCGGCCCTCGCCGCCGGCTCCGCCGTCGTGGTCAAGCCCGCCAAGCAGGCCCGCCGCAGCGGCGCCGTCATGATCGAGGCCCTCTGGGAGGCCGGCGTTCCGCGCGATGTGCTCACCATGGTCCAGTTGGGCGAGCGGGAACTCGGCCAGCAGCTCATTTCCCACCCGGCCGTGGACCGCGTCATCCTGACCGGCGGCTACGAGACCGCCGAGCTGTTCCGCTCGTTCCGCAAGGACCTGCCCCTGCTGGCCGAGACCAGCGGCAAAAACGCCATTATCGTCACCCCGAGCGCGGACCTGGACCTCGCGGCCAAGGACGTCGCGTACTCCGCGTTCGGCCACGCCGGCCAGAAGTGCTCCGCCGCCTCGCTGGTGATCCTCGTCGGTTCCGTGGCGAAGTCGAAGCGCTTCCATAACCAGCTGATCGACGCCGTCACCTCGCTCAAGGTCGGCTACCCCCAGGACCCGGCGAGCCAGATGGGCCCGATCATCGAGCCCGCCAACGGCAAGCTCCTGAACGCCCTCACCACCCTCGGCGAGGGCGAGACCTGGGCCGTCGAGCCGCGGAAGCTCGATGATTCGGGCAAGCTCTGGAGCCCCGGCGTGCGCTCCGGTGTCCGCCGCGGATCCTACTTCCACCTCACCGAGTTCTTCGGCCCGGTCCTGGGCGTTATGACTGCAGAGACCCTCGAGGAGGCTATCGCGATCCAGAACCAGATCGAATACGGCCTCACCGCGGGCCTGCACTCGCTGAACAGCGAGGAGCTGGGGATCTGGCTGGACACCATCCAGGCCGGCAACCTCTACGTCAACCGCGGCATCACCGGCGCGATTGTCCAGCGCCAGCCCTTCGGCGGCTGGAAGAAATCCGCCGTCGGCGCCGGCACCAAGGCCGGCGGCCCGAACTACCTCGTCGGCCTCGGCGAATGGGTCAGCAAGCCCAGCACCGCCGCCGGCACCCCGGGCGCTGCTCCCGCCCACGCCGGCGTCCGCCGGATCGAGGATGCCGCAAAGGGCTTCCTGACCGCCGACGAACTCGCGCCGCTGCAGCGCGCGCTCGCCTCCGACGCCCGCGCCTGGGCCGAAGAGTTCGGCACCGCGAGGGACGTCTCCGGCCTGAGTGCGGAACGCAACGTCTTCCGCTACCGTGCTCTGCCCGTCACTGTCCGCCTCGCGGAAGGCGAGCCGCTTGCCGGCCTCGTCCGGACCGTCGCCGCCGGCGTCCTGGCCGGGTCGGCCCTGACGGTCTCCACCGCCGTCGAACTGCCCGCCCAGCTGCGCGCCGTCCTGTCCGGGCTTGGCATCGCCGCGACTGTTGAGAACGACGCCGAATGGCTCGCTTCCGCCGGCACCCTCGCGGCGGCGGGCAAGCTTTCCGGCGCCCGGATCCGGCTGATTGGCGGGGACGCCAAGGCGCTGGCCGAGGCCACGGGCGGACGCCCGGACCTGGCGGTGTATGTCCACCCCGTCACGGAGGCCGGACGCGTGGAACTGCTGCCGTTCCTGCACGAGCAGGCCATCAGCATCACGGCGCACCGCTTTGGCACGCCCAACCACATCTCGGACGCCCTGATCTAGCCCGGGGCTGCTAAAACCCCGGCTCGGGCGTGCTGGAACCCTGAAACCCAAAAAACGCCGCCGCCGTGCAGGCACCATATGGTGCGGCACGGCGGCGGCGTTTAACGGCGAAGGCGCTAAGCGGAGTCGGGGCTAGCCGAAGTACCAGCCCGGCGGGACCCAGGAAGCGGGGACCGCGTGGGCGGAGAAATCGTCGCAGCCCGAGCAGAAGTAGGTGACCTCGCCGAGCTTGCTGACCGAGCCGTCCCTGCGGTGCGTGGCCGGGACGAAGGTCTCAAGGTAAATGAACTCGTCCGTGCCGCAGCGTTCGCAGTACGGGCTGGCCACATAATCGGACTCTGCGAGGGTAGTCGGGCGGATTCCCCGTTGGCCCGGGCTGGCCGCGTGCTGGACCGCGGCCGAGTGCTGCATTCCGGCGGTCGAGTGGTGCATGGCCGCTGCGGGGTGGGCCGGCGCGGTTACCTGACGGGAGGATTTTGTCGCGTGGGCGGGCAATCGGGGGTGATTAATGGCTGGCATCAATGGCGGCCTATCCCGAACGCTCCGACGCCAGCCACAGGGCGTCAGCGACGGACAGCGTTCGTTATTCGAATCGTTGTCGTGGGCCACTGCTTGACCTCGAACGGTGAATCTTAAGTAGTGTCAGGATAGATGAAGTACGTGCACCGTTCAATGGTCAAGTAAGTACTGCCCGGGTCCGGGTAGTCCGCCCCGTAGGTACCGTGGCAGGATCAGCGCTGGCTGCGGGACCGCCCGCGCGTCAGGACGGTCGCTTCAGGGTCCGGCCCACGATCGCCTGCGTGAGGGCATCGATCACCTCGGTATTGGCCAGCGGATTGCGGATGAGCGTGAAATCGACGTCGCCCACCTGCGGCAGATCGAAGCGGCGGGTGATGATTTTCAGGTCCTCCGGCACCAGGGAGGAAGGCATCACCGCCACACCGATGCCGGCCCGGACGGCGGCCAGTACGCCGCTGATTTGGCGTGTGGTGCAGGTGATCCGCCAGGTGCGCCCGGTGGCCTCCAGGGCGTCGATCGCAAGCTTCCGGCTCAGGCTGGGGGAGGGGTAGGCGATCAGCGGGACAGGATCAGCCGGTTCCAGCACGGTCTGCTCCAGACCGACCCAGGCGAAGGCGTCCTGCTGGACCACGGTCCCGTCCTTGGCGCCGGCCACCCATTTCACAAAGACCAGATCCAGCTGCCCGGCATTCAGGCGCTTGTAGAGCTGGTCGCTCTGCCCGACCGTCAGCTCGAGGTTGATCTGGGGATAGATCTGCCGGAACTCCCGGAGGATGCGTGGCAGCCCGGTGATGGCGAGATCATCGGCCGTGCCGAAGCGCAGGCGGCCGCGCATGGCGGAGCCGGAGAAATAGCGGGCGGCGGAGTCGTGCCCGGCGAGGATGCTGCGGGCGAACCCGGCCATGGCATCGCCGTTGTCGGTCAGGCGTACATCCCGGGTATCCCGGGCAATCAGCACCCGCTTGGCGGCGGTCTCCAGCTTGCGGACGTGCTGGCTGACGGTGGGTTGGGCCAGGCCGAGGCGCTCGGCGGCCTTGGTGAAACTCAAGGTTTCGGCCACGGCCAGGAACGAGCGGAGCTGGGCGGGTTCGAACATGGCGGTCTCCGGATCGGTGCCGCATACCCTGCATTGCGTTTTGTAATGCGAGTTATGCGTGGAATAGGCTTCCATAATCTCTTGCGGCCAGCCTAGCGTTAAGTCCATCCCACTCACCCGCTCTTTTGAGGACTTTTCCGTGGCACCCCCTCCGCCGCTAGAGGCGAACGCAGCTTCCCTGCCGGACACCATCACCCAACCACTCGCCGTCGTCAACGAGCCTCTGCCTTGGCGCCACACTTTCATGTCGCTCAAGGTCCGCAACTTCCGCATCTTCGCGATCGGGCACTTCGTCGCCGTCATCGCGCTCTGGATGCAGCGGATCGCCCAGGACTGGCTGGTGCTCCAGCTCTCCGGTTCCGTCACCGCCGTCGGCATCACCGTGGCCCTGCAGTTCCTGCCGTCCCTGTTCCTCGGCCCGTGGGCCGGCATGATGGCGGACCGCTTCGCGAAGCGGAAGATCCTCATGCTGTGCCAGTCGGCGGCCGCCACGTTGGCCGCGGTCCTTGCCGTCCTGGCGCTCAGCCACCGGATTGAGGTGGGGCACGTCTACGCGATCGCGCTGGTTCTGGGCCTCGTGACCGTGCTGGACCAGCCGGCCCGCCAGGTGTTCGTCAACGAGCTCGTGGGCCCCGGCTATCTGCGAAACGCGATCAGCGTGAACTCCACGATTTTCCAGCTGGGCGGGCTGATCGGTCCTGCGATCGCCGGGATCCTGCTGACCGCCGTGGGGGCCGGCTGGGCCTTTGCCGCCAATGCGGTGGCGTGCTGCTTCACGGTGGCCATGCTCCTGAGCCTGCGCAAGGACCAGCTGCATGTCAGCACCCCGGCCGCCAAGCGCCCGGGCATGCTGCGGGAAGGGCTGGACTATGCGCTCAGCAAGCCCACCATCTACTGGCCCTGGCTGATGGCCGGGTTCATCGCGGTGTTCGCGATGAGTCTGCCGGTGCTGCTGGCCGCGTTCGCGGACCACGTGTACGACGCCGGTGCCGGCGGCTATGGGCTGCTCAACACGCTCGTGGCCCTCGGCGCCCTGGCCGGCGCGATCACCTCGGCCCGGCGGCGCGCCCTGCGGCTGCGCTCCGTGGTGCTGGGCGCCGGGATGTACGGGCTCATGCTGTGCCTGGCTTCCCTGGCGCCGTCCATGGCGTGGTTCGGCGTGGCCATGGTGCTGGCCGGATTCTGGTGCCTGATGTTCCTGACCGCCGCGAACCAGCTGGTCCAGGTCAGCACGAACCTGGCCATCCGCGGGCGGGTCATGAGCCTGTACATCATGGTGCTGATCGGCGGCCAGGCGATCGGCGGCCCGATGATGGGCTGGCTGGCCGAGCACGCGGACCCGCACACCGCCGTCCTCGTCTCCGGCGGCGTCCCGGTGCTGGCTGCCGCGACCGTCGCCGTCGTCCTCGCCCGGCGCGGGCAGCTCATGCTCAAGGTGGACCTGAAGGACCGGCGCCGGCTGCTGCGGATCGTCCGGACCGATTTCCGCATCGAAAAAGGACAGCCGCTACGTGGATCCACGCAGCGGCCGTCCTAATTCGTCGCGGAAAACCGGGAGCCGTGCAATAACCCCTTAGAGCTCCAAGGGGCGGTGCGGGAACTCTGCCTCCCGCTGCTGGAACTGCAGCACATCCGGGTTCAGGACTACGCCGTCGCGGATTTCGATCGCGCGGCGGATGGTCTCGTTTCCCGCCCAGGCCTCGGGGCCGGATACCACGGTCTCGAGGAACGGCAGCAGCGCCTCGCTGATTTCCCAGCTGGCGGAATTCCACAGATAGGACGGGCTGTGGTCCACGGCGTAGTAGTCGATGTGGTCACCCACTTTGAACATCGGCTCGGCGAAGGTGGTGGTTTTCGCCCAGCTGAAGCCCATGCCCTCGTCGCAGGAGACGTCCACGATCAGGCTGCCGGGCCGGAAGGCGGCCAGGTCCCCGGTGCGCAGGTAGGTCAGCGGGGCGTTGGGGTCCTGCAGCGTGCAGTTGACCACGATGTCGCTCGCGGCCAGGAACGGCGCCAGCGGCACGCGCCCGCGCTCGGTGATAACCTCGCTCAGGAACGGCGCCTCGCTGTCATGGTCGAACTGCGCGATGCGGACCGAGTGGATGGGAGAGCCAACAGCGGCAACACCGCGGTTGGTCAGCACCTGCACGTCATGGACACCGTGGGCATTCAGCGCCGTCACGGCGCCGCGGGCGGTGGCCCCGAAGCCGATCACGACGGCGCTCAGCCGGCGGCCGTAGTCTCCGGTGGAACCGGTCAGTGCCAGGGCATGCAGCACGGAACAGTAGCCGGCGAGCTCGTTGTTCTTGTGGAAGACATGCAGGCCGAAGCCGCCGTCGCTGGCCCAGTGGTTCATGGCCTCGAAGGCGATCAGCGTGAGTTTCTTGTCGATCGCCAGCTGGGTGATGGCCCGGTCCTGGACGCAGTGCGGCCAGCCCCAAAGGACCTGCCCGTCCCGGAGTTCGGCCAGGTCCTCGGGCTGCGGCTTGGGCAGGAGGACGACGTCGGCTTCCGCCAGCAGTTGCTGTCTCGGCGCGATGCGCCCCACGAGGGGTGCGAGCTCGGCGTCGGACCGGCCGAAGCGCTCGCCGTAGCCTTCCTCGAGGATCAACCTTGCCCGGATCTCCGGCGCGATGCGGTCCAGGTGCAGGGGGTGGATCGGGAGGCGCCGCTCGTCCGGTTTGCGTGTGCCGGCGAGGATGCCGAGCGTGAGGTAATTCGGTGAACGGGTCACTTCTTCTTGGGGCTCGCCGTCTTTGCGGCGGTCACTTTATCGAGGGAGCTGGCCGGCGCTGAAGCGGCCCTCTTGTCAGCGCGCTTTTCCTTAATGGATTTGCCGGATTTTTTGGATGCTGCTTGACGGGGGGACTTGTCAGCCATGATTGCTCCTGTAGCGGAACCGAAGAGGTTCCTGACTTCCGACGATACAGGTAGCAACCTAATAAGAGCCGGGATGCTGTGGGGGCATGTGGAGCGGCTGACGGGAATCGAACCCGCGTATCAAGCTTGGGAAGCTAGCGCTCTACCATTGAGCTACAGCCGCAGAGGGGCCGACCACAGTTGTGGACATTGCCCCGATGAAACAACGAGATTTACATTACCCCAGTCTGGCGCGCCAGCCGAATACACCAGTCCTGGCTGCGCGCAGAAACCGGAGGTATCCGGCGTGCCCGGCATCCTGTGGCACCGTGCACTGACATCGCAGCTGGTCTTTGTCCCGCGACGGCGGGGTGTTGGCATTCAGGCAAAGCAGGATAGGTAATTTTGCCCCCGATGCGGGTAAAGGGACGCACCGTAACGGCTGACTCCACGTGCTTCCTTCGAGTGGTCCGCCCATCCAACAGGGTAGTTRTCACTCGTGTGCACTGGAGGGCAATCCAATCTACTAGGAAGACCACAGCCGACCGAGTTGCTAGGAGGCATCAATATGTTTTGTCGTCGTCCATGGGGTCTTTCCTGCCGCCCCAGAGCGGGGCGGTCCAGGTTCGACCCCCGGGCGTGCCTCGTTTCTTCAACTGCAAATGCCTCTACCGGTGCCACATCAGGAGGAAAGTCATGAGTATCGTCGAGGTATTCGGGAAGAATCCCGCGCGGCCGTGCGGGGACGAGGGGCACCTACCGCGCTCAACGAGGCAGGCGTTGTCGACGCACTCCGTCCTGCGCGCCACCCAAGGGGTGGTTGTCGGGGCTGTGGCTGTCGCCATGATGCTCGCGCTCGCGTTGTTGCCGGGTCCCGGTGCCTTGGCCGACACCGCGCCGTCAGATCCCGCCAACCCGGCCACGCCACCCACGGTCTCTGCGGACGGGTTGCCGACAGTGCAGATAGATGGTGTGGCGTGGCAGCAACTCGTCGTGGGCAACACTGTTTATGTGGTGGGTAGTTTCACGACCGCGCGACCGGCCGGTTCGGCTCCCGGGACCAACACAGTGGTTCGGAACAACATTCTGGCTTATGACATAACGACAGGAAATCTCAATACGACGTTCGCGCCGAGCCTGAATGCCCAGGCAAAGGCCATCACCGCAGCCCCCGATGGTTCCCGGATCTATGTCGCCGGCGCTTTCACCCAGGTCAACGGCGTGTCGCAGCCCTACGTGGCGGCGCTGAATCCGGCCACGGGAGCCCTGATCACGAGTTTTGCCCCGAAAGTGAATTCGCGCGTGTACGCCCTGGCAGCCACGAACACTTCCGTCTTCATGGGCGGCTGGTTCAGCGGCGTCGGTTCTGTCAGCCGGTCCCGCCTAGCTGCGGTCCGCGCCTCAGATGCTGCGCTGCTGAGCTGGAATCCTGTGGTCGCGGGTGGAGACGTCAACAACATGGTGATCTCTCCAGATGGCACAAAGTTGGTCGCGGGCGGGAGCTTCACAAGTGTGAACGGATCGAGCAACCCGGGTTACGGCATGGCGGCCCTGAACACTTTGACGGGGGACCTATTGCCGTGGGCCGTCAACGGCGTGGCACGCAACGGTGGGGTCAACGCCTCAATCTATAGCCTTGCCACGGACGGAACGAGCGTTTACGGCACCGGCTATGTGTTCGGCTCGGGGGGCAACCTCGAAGGTGCATTCTCCGCCACCTGGAACGGAGGGGTGGTCAACTGGGTGGAAGACTGCCACGGAGACTCTTATGGTGTTTACCCCTCGGACACAGCGGTCTACGTCGTGGGCCACCCCCATTACTGCGGCAATATCGGAGGCTTCCCCGAGACCTCCCCTCGAACCCATCACCGCGCCCTTTCCTTCAGTAAGGCCCGAACAGGCACCATAACGACTGAACCGAGCACCAGCTACTTTAACTTTGCTGGCACCCCCCGGCCATCCCTCCTGCCCTGGTTCCCGGACATTGACGCCGGAACATTTACCGGCGCCAGCCAGGGCGCTTGGACTGTGACTGGAAATTCGCAGTACGTCATTTTGGGCGGAGAGTTTCCCAAGGTCAACGGAATCCCTCAGCAGGGACTGGTCAGGTTCGCGGTCAAGAGCCTTGCCCCGAACAAACGAGGGCCCGTACTGACCGGCAGTGCCATGAACCCGACCCTGCTCTCTACGAAACCCGGAACCGCTCGTGTGGGTTGGYGGGCCGACTGGGACCAGGACAACGAGAACCTGAAGTATGAAGTCATCCGCGACGGCAATGAGGCCACGCCCATCTACACCAAAACCCAAGCGTCGACCTTCTGGAATCGGCCGGCAATGGGGGTCGTGGACTCGGGCCTCGTGCCAGGATCCACCCACAACTACCGCATCAAGATCACGGACCCGCTAGGCAACGTGACCAGGTCAGACAATGTCAACGTGACTGTGGCCTCGGCAAGTCTGAGCGCGTATGCCCAAGGCGTACTCACGGATGGTGCCGGGAGTTTCTGGAGGCTCGGAGAGGCAAGCGGTAACACTTTCGCCGACTGGGCCGGATGGGCAGACGCCGTCGTCGGCCCAGGCGTTACCAGGGGCACGCCGGGCGCAATTGTGGGGGATGCGAACACTGCGACGACGTTTAGCGGAATCGCAAGCGGATTCGCATCCACGCAGACGTCAATCCCCGGGCCCAGCGTGTTCAGCGCGGAAACCTGGATCAAGACGACCACCACGGCCGGCGGCAAGATTCTAGGCTTTGGCGACAGATCAACGGGAACATCCATTAAATATGACAGGCACGTCTACATGGACAATTCGGGCAAAATCTACTTTGGCGTAAACAACGGCGTGCGCAGGACGCTGAGTACCGCAAGAAGCTATAACGACGGCAACTGGCATCAGATCGTGGCAAGCCTGGGATCGAGCGGGATGGCCCTCTACATCGACGGCGTACGGGTCGTTCAGCGGACTGATGTGACACGCGGGCAGGACTTTGCAGGCTACTGGAGAATAGGCGGGGACAGCACCGCTAATTGGCCCGGCGTCCGGTCGAGCAACTTCTTCCAGGGTGTCATTGACGAAGTCTCGATTTACCCCGGCGTATTGAGCCCGGCGCAGGTCCAGAAACACTACGTCGATTCCGGTCGCACTCCAGTCACTCCATGAGTGCAAGGGAACGCCTAGCCTCTACAGGGCTTTGAACGACCTCCCGAATAACTGCCGCGTCCCACGGGCCCCTTAGGGCTCCCGTGGGACGCCGCTGCGTCTGCGCCGTCGCGTCTGCGTCCGAGACCAACAGTCGCAGGCACCTGCCCGGTTCGGGATCTTGCCGACTGCACGCAGCTGATCCACACTCGTCCCCGCAGTTCCGGCCAAGCCCATGAGGAACGGCCCTAACCGGGCCGAATCGACCGCTTGCGTCCCTGCGACGTACGGGTATTTCACTATCGCTTGTGGGTATTCGGTGCAGGTACTCAGCCAATCTAAATAAATCCTACAAGTGGTTACCCGGATGAATAGGGGTAGACCCCACTCGTGTGCAGGGCAGGTCCATCCCCTTGACTAGGGGGACCAAAGCCGACCGAGTCATTAGAAGGTCTCAGCATGTATGACCAACAGCTTCAGTGGGTCCCCCCCGGTTTGTTCCTAATGGATGAGCCTCACCGGCAGAGCGCACGGGAAATGACGCTCTCGCACCGGCAGACGCCAGCCGCCGCCCTCCTGACCCGGCGCCACACTTTGCCCCCGTTCGCAGCGCTCACTGCTGCGAATAGTTGCGGGTCGTCTAATCGGCTCAAGGAAATCGGCGGCGGGCATGAGTGACGTCAAGCACCGCCGGCTACTCCATGCGGGGGTACGCCCCACGAACACTATCCGAACCCAGGCCCCGGCAAAAATTTCAACGAGGCCTCAGCACTCGGTATGGGATGACGAATCCCCTGCCGATATCGCCGTTCCCCGGAGTGCAGCCACCCGCCGGTGGAAAAAATTCTCCAATCATCTCCGAATCACTGATGCGACAGCGATTTTCATTTCGGTCGCCTCGGCTTACCTTTTCCGCTTCGGCGCCGAGGTGCCGGCGGCGGCCGAGTGGGACTTTGAAACCAGCTACATCGTGGTATCAATGCTGATCCTGGTCACCTGGATTGC